>CAYPZY010000005.1:0-26012 GCA_964415155.1 uncultured Bdellovibrionales bacterium | reverse complement strand
TGGTTGTTTGAAAATTTCTCCAGGTTTATAGGAGACTTTGGTTTCTTTAAAAAAGTGATTGTAACCGTAAGGATTGAAATTGCCCTTAAAATTTTCAGTTCGTTCAAATAGCTCGTTGGACACCTGAACGCCCTTTTCGGCAAATTTCACTGGGCCATCAAGAATTTCTTTCCATTTCAATTTTCCATACTTTTTATGGAGTTCCCAATAACCCATCAATATTCCCGGTACGCCAACCGCAGCACCACCGAAAAGTGACGCATCCTTTTGTTTGTTCTCGAAATAATCACTTTTGGTTTTTCCCGGAGCCGTTTCGCGAAAATCAAGGACCTCGGTGTTCTTTCCTACTCGGAAAACCGCAAAACCCCCGCCACCTAAGGACGCGAAGTAGGGATTAGTCACCGCCATTGTTAGCGCGACACCTATCGCGACATCAACTACACTCCCACCTTTTTTCGCCAATTCTTTACCGTATTCGACGGCAAGAGGGGAAGCCGCTGAGATAACAATCTTTTGGCCGACAAATGGTAAGCTATAGGTGTTCGGAACATTTAAAAATATTACGCTAACTAAGAAGAATTTAAAAAATTTGCTCATACACTTTGTCATATTAACCACCCTTTGATATGTCAAGGCGATGGAGTCCATCGAAAGAACCATAGGTAAAACTAGCCGCATTCCTAATCCCAACCAATACGTTTTGATGTTGCAAAATGAGTACTTCAATTGGGCGTTTGATGAAGTGCGGGCGCCACAATTCCGCGGAAAGTGGCGGCAAGAAGTATTTCGTAGCAGTGAGACGACGCCTGTTGATCTTGAGATCGGCACTGGCAATGGCTTTCATTTTGGCCATCATGCTCAAACATTTAGCGAAAGAAATTTGGTGGGAATCGAAATTAAGTACAAGCCCCTTATTCAAGCTATTCGCCGGCCCGTTAAAGCCGGTTGTACCAATGCGCGAATGGTACGTTACGATGCTACTTTAATTGAGCATTTGTTTGGGCAAAATGAATTGAACAACATTTATATTCATTTTCCTGATCCGTGGGAATTGGGGCCGCAGTGGAAACATCGCTTAATTAGCGACGATTTTTTAAACAAAATTTATTCTTTGCAACGCTCAGGTAGTTATGTCGAATTTAAGACTGATAGTGAAAGTTACTTCCGCTGGGCTCTGCCGCGATTTTTGCGCAGCCAATATCAAATTTGTAAAGCCACAACCGATCTGCATGAGTGTCGTTTGATTGAAAATAACTTTATTACTGCGTTTGAAAATATCTTTTTAAGAAAGGGCCAGCCGATTTTCTATCTTTTGGCCCAAAAAAATTAACAAGTTTTCGGTTCATTATTGACGATGCGCCATTGTGGACGATTTTTGTGGTCCTTTTTATTGCTCGGAAGCCAATTATTAAATCCACCCCATACACTGACGGGAAGTCCACCCAGGGGATCAAATATCAAGTTGTGCTGAAAGTATTTGGGCGAGGGCTCTTTGCTAAAATGACTTTGGGTCAGTATCAAATTTCTTGGACTCAGTGAAAGATTAAAACCAAGGGTCATACTTTCAATACCGAACATACAAGGCAGTTTCGCCTCAATTGTTGCTATAAATTTCACTGTACTGTTAGGTTTAATCTCCACATAATCGCCAAACGAATTCTTTTGCAAAGCCGTTCCCAACCAGCTCCAGTTCAATGGTCGGCTATAAACATTGGTGGTTTCAACTTCGTTGAGACCAGGAGTTGCGGAATACACCACTTGAAAAGTGACCTCAGCAGGTAAAGCCGGCACCCAAATCATAACTGATTTAGGGTTTGGATTGAAGATGGATACTGTCATCAATGGGATCTCACCTTGCCTTAGATTCTTGATGGTAGCGAGATTGTGTTCAACACTGATCTCTACGGGCTTGACTGGTAGGCTAATGAGAAAGATATCGCTGACGAGATTTTCCTTTTGAGTCTCCAAATAAACGATGCAAGATTGTAGAGAGGATTTTTGTTTTTGCTCGCTGGTGTAAGCGGCGTAAAGAAGATTGCTAAGATTGAAGTCGGTACTTTTCGCATAACTCTGAGTGTACTCTAGGTCTTCACACAATAGGTGAGCTCTAAAATCCTTGATATCGAATGGAACTTTAATCCCGACAGCTTGCTCATAAGTGATGGGTACAGTGATGTCGAACCTGTCGAGACCGAGACTCATTTGAAGATTACCTGAAAGACTTTTTAGATGAAAGATTATCGGTCCCAAAGCTTTTTTCATCAACTGTTTCTGATAGAGAAAGCGAAATTCAAAATGGCAGGAGAAAGATTTGTCTTCAGAAGGCTTGAGAAATTCTTTGGGGATAACTTGGTAGAATTTTGTTTTTTTCGCCTTAGCGAGTTTGAAGTTTTGTGACTTAACTTTGTCTTGCCAGCGACATTGCGTCACCAAATTGGCAAACTTTGTAGGTTCCTTCTGAGGCGCCGCTAACATAACTTTCGCATTTTCTTTTTCTTGTAAGGTGAAACTGTCATTGAGAGTGACTTGCAGCGGATCAGCAGTTTCAATTTTTATGTCCATCTCGCCAGATTCGACGAAGTTTTCACTCAGTCCAGGTGGCGCGGCTTCATAAACTTCCTTTTTCTGACAGGCGAGAGACGATATTAATAGAGTTAAAAAAATGACTAGATTTGGCTTTCTCATGGGACCTCCTTTGAGAGAATAGCGAGGTCACGCAATGCAATTTGGCAAAGATACGAAGATATCGATTATTAGGAGCGGTGCAAATAAACGTCCGCTTACCAGTAATCAGTGTCCGCCACGATGTCGCCGAGAACTTTGGTTTGACAACTCACGCGACCCTCTTTGGGTATATCGTGAACTTCGCGAAGATGTTCTTCGGTATCGTTTTGTTTGGAAAGGTTTTCGCGCCCTTTAATAATAGTCACCACACATTTTGTGCAGACACCTTGACCGCCGCACGAGCTGGCAACGGGTCTGCCATTGATACGAAGTGCGTGCATGAGATTCGTGCCAGAATCAACGACGATCTCGGGAAAACCTTTGCTAAAACGAATTGTCGGCATCTCACCAAGCTAACCCAGTGAATTTAAGAAGTCTACTCCTGAGGAGTGCCCCCACACATTGCGTGAAGCTTGGCTGCTTCTTCTAAAAATTCGCCCTCACTAGTTTTAGTGATACACGCGACCGCCGGTGAATGTTGAGATACAAAACTTTTGCAAGCGAGTGCAAAGCTCTCCTTGTTACGAGCGTCAATGGCCATTTCCACTTTTTGACGATCTAAAATGAATTGTTGACTGCAAGTGCCATCAGCATTGACCGATTTATCGCCTGTGAATTTGCTGACGTTGACTTCAGCAATCCCCGCCACCGCTTTGCTAATTTCTTCTGGAGAAGGAGCGGAACCGTTGGACAAGTTTACGCAAACTAGAGACCAAGGAATATAATGGGAATCTTGAAAAACAACGGCATAAAGTTTGCCGCCCTCAACAGGAACCACTGTGGTTTTTTGGTGGTTCATCGATAGACGCCAATCAACGTAACCAACGGTTGTAATTTTGCAGCCAACAATGTTGGGGTCAGTTTGCGAGGCTTTATCCGCATCCGCAGAACTAATGACTTTTCCAGCAACGGCAAACATCTCTTGATTTGCCAGCTCCGCAAATTTTTGAACTGAAACAACTTTGACAGTGAACTTGTCATAGTTGGTGATGGGTTGGGCGGCTAAAGAGATTTGGCTAATAAATAGGGTTAGAAGAAGTTTCACGTGGGCCTCCAAGTCTTGCTCGAATTGAGGGAGATATCATTCAACAAGAGAAAGTAAAAGGTCTTCATATAATTTCAAATTTTTTACAAAATTACGTCATGGACAGAGTCAAGTAATCCAGTTACTACCCTTACATGCAAACTGAAAACGTTTTTATCCTGGGCGGATCACGCGGACTGGGACAGGCGATAGTTAAAGAACTCCAACACACACAGCCCAGTTGGCGATTATTTGTTTTCGCTCGCAAAAATGTCGAACACACTTTTGATTTTTCTAAGAGCCAAGACCAAGCCAAAGTCATTGCTACGATAGGCGAGCAGAAGCCATCACGAATTTTTTACATTGCGGGCGGTGGACCTTACGGGGAATTTGCTAAAAAGGAATGGAAAGATCATCAGTGGGCTTTGGATGTATCGTTCCTCTTTCCAGCCAAATTGATTCATGAGTCCTTGCGCTTAGAGTTTGTTAAACAGTTTGTGGTTATTGGCTCGCTCGTTGCGGAGTCACAAGCACACCCTATGGGTGCCAGCTATGGTGCTGCTAAAAGTGCATTGTTGGGTCTGCTGCAATCAATTAAGGCAGAAAATCCTGCCCCGTCACTTGATTTAAGGCTTTTCAGTCCTACATTTATAAATACGGAATTACTCCCCAAGAATGCCTATCCGCGTCGCTTGGGACTTCCTATACTCGAAGCTGATTTTGTGGCAAAAAAATTCTGTCAATGGATCGTCAATCCTGAATCCCATTGGCACTACAAATTGGAGAGCCCATGAGCGATGCAGAAAAAGTGATAATTATTGGATCAGGTCCAGCGGGTTTAACAGCCGCACTATATACTTCGCGCGCCCTTTTAAAACCGTTGATGTTTGAGGGAGATCAAGCAGGCGGTCAACTCATGCTCACCAGTGATGTCGAAAATTATCCCGGTTTTCCTAAAGGCATTACTGGACCTGAAATGATGCAGATTTTTCGTGAACAAGCTGAACGCTTTGGAACTCGTTTCATTACACGTGACGTGACCAAAGTCGATTTTTCGAAACGGCCTTTTAAGGTTTGGGTAGGCGCTAAGGAATACTCTGCTGATTCTATTATTATTGCTACAGGCGCGTCGGCCAAATACATTGGTTTACCTTCTGAAAAAACTTTCATGGGCCGTGGTGTTTCCGCCTGTGCCACTTGTGACGGTGCCTTTTTTAGAAATGTCGAAGTCGCGGTCGTTGGTGGTGGTGATACCGCTATGGAAGAAGCCAGTTTTTTAACTCGCTTCGCCAGCAAGGTCTACCTGCTCCATCGTCGGGATGTCTTCCGCGCCTCGAAAATCATGTTGGAAAAAGTGAAAAACAATCCCAAAATCGAGATTAGGGCAAATACAGTCGTCGAAGAAGTTTTAGGCGGCGAGACGGTGGATCGTCTTAAAATAAAAGATCTTGCCACCAACAAAGTGAGCGATCTCGCTGTAAAGGGCCTTTTTGTAGCTATCGGTCATCAACCGAACACCCACTTGTTTAAGGGAGCTTTGTCGATGAACGAAGTGGGCTACCTAAAGACGAAGTCGGGCTCGACCTACACTTCAGTTGAAGGTGTTTTTGCCTGTGGTGACGTTCAAGACCCCACGTATCGACAGGCCATAACAGCAGCAGGTAGTGGTTGCATGGCAGCGATCGATTGTGAAAGGTGGCTTGAAACTCAAGGGGAGTAAATGAGTCGAAAACCTGTTAACACAAGTGAGTTAGTGGCAAAGATCGAAAAGATCACTAAAGAAAAACTCACCAAAGCAGGTGTCGTGTCCCTTGATAAATTTCGTGAGCTGACCAAAAAAGAAAAAGCTAAGACCATTTTAATTATTGAAGATGATGAAACCATGCGAAGTGCTATGCGCCGCATTTTTGAAACCGATGGTTTTAAAGTTTTATCAGCCGCTGACGGTACGCAACTATCGGACGTTCTTACTGACGCCCCCATCGACATGATAATCTTAGATGTGGGTTTACCATGGATTAATGGTTTTGAGTTGGCGAAACTTTTGAAAGAGCATAAGGAGCTACGCTCAATCCCACTAATCTTTTGTTCGGCAAAAAGTAGCGAGATTGATATTAAACGAGGCTTTCAAGTTGGCGCCGATGACTACATCACAAAACCGTTTGATATCGATAAGATTAAGAAGACAGTGAGTACACTTTTGAAATTATCGAAGTAAATTTCTTCTTGGAGGATCTATGAAAAGTATTTTTAGTGCCCTAGTGGCAAGTCTAATTGTAACAATGACCGCTATTGCAGATGATACTGCTTCGGAAAAGCGTGATGCGGTTGTCGATGAGCGCCAACAAAATCAAGAGCAGCGCATTGAACAGGGCGTGAAATCTGGGGAGCTAAATGCTAAAGAAGCTCAGCGTTTAGAAAAACAACAAGACCATATTGATAAAATGGAAGATAAGGCGATGAAGGACGGCAAAATGAATCGCAAAGAGTTTCACCGTATTGAGCGCGCCCAGCACCGCGCTAGCAACAATATTTATCGTAAGAAACACAATAAGCACTAAAAATTATTTTCGTCTAATGGTAAGCCGCCACTAGCGGCTGAAGTATACCTTTTGCACGGCATCTTTGTGAAAATCGGCGGGTAAATCTGCTGGTACGTTGATCTTTTTGACTAGGCCTAAAAGTTTGCAGCCTTTTGCTTGCTCCTCAGATGTCGTTTTCAAACAATCATCCGATGTGAGACGTTTATTGCTAAGGAGAACCTGGCTAACTTGGCAATCCTTATTAAAATAAACCTCAATTGATGGGGACTGCTGGTTTTCATCGTTGGTTACCGAATAGAAGATCCCTCTCGTGCTCGTGCTGTAGATGTTAATACGTGGGTATCTCAAATCACGGGCCCGCGGTGTCGGTTTTGGCAATTCTGTTTTTGCGGCGAGCGGTCCGTAACCATTGGCGTTGAGGGTTTTGGTGATCTCTTCGGCCTTTTTACGTAGTTTGGGGTCATCGCTCTGGAGAAGTGCTTGGGCGAGTGAATAATTTTGCGCATTCACGATAACGAGTGCGGCATCGGCTTCTTTTTTTTGCTGGTGAATGTAATCACCAGTTTCACTTTCGCGAAGAGCTCTAGTTCTTGCGTTCGTGTCTTCGTGCCGTTCAACCGCCAACAGGCTGATCGTATCGGTAATTTTACTATCACTAAGGCGTCGGCACTGAACTGGGTCTTCTTTGCAAAACTCTCTCATTTTAGCTGCGAATTCAGACTCGCTCGTGAGCAACTGCGCGCGCAACGTTTTTATCTCTTCTTCGTACCCCTGAACTTTGTCGTAAGCGGGATTCCAATTCGTAGAACCAGAATGTTTTGCAATTTCTGCTTTGATCTTTTCCTTTTTCGTTGAAAGTTTTTGCATTTCTCGTGTGAAGTTTTTCACGACGTCTGGAAATTTTTTCTTATCAAAATCTTTTAGCGAAGTCTGGGTTTCTTTTAATCTGTTCTCGGTATCGGCCAACTCTTCTTTTTTCTGCCGCAGGATAGTTCCACTTTTTTGCGTCTCAGCACACACAATGCCTTCCTTTTCGGGCAAATGACATTTCTTACCAGATTCAAGAATCACTCTTGTCGCTAACTGTTTAAGGCGTTTGGTCGCTCGATCATAAGTGTCGCTGATTTTATCAAAACTGCGTTGAAAATTTTCGTAGTTATTGCTGACAATGGGACCAAGTTTATTAACGTGGAACTCATCTCTGATGTGGTTTAACATCGTCGCACGGCAGGTCTCTACCTTGGGTAGATCCTTCTCTTCAGGTGAATCTTCAGCAGTAGCGATGAGCGAGAAAACCAGTACGAAAGTCAGCATGCGAATCCCCCAGAAGAGAATATTTTAGCACGGAAACAGCATGTTTTCTCAATGAAAGAACTCTACAATCTCAAAATGAGACGTATTTATATTTGTTGGGAATGTTTTTGCAGGAATTCTTTAACCTGTGGAACATATTCCTCGGCGAAATTCTTTAAGCCATCGAGGTGGGCGCCTTTGGTAAGAGATAAGACTTTTAAATCAGCGCGATCGAACTGATCAAAAAACGCTTCTATCTCTTCATAAGGAATGAGCGGATCTTTCCAGCCCCTAATGGAGAGAATAGCGAATCCCGCTGGTAGAGCGGCTGCCGTCTTCTGAAAATGCTCTACCAATGAAGTGCCCGTAAAAAAGTAACCGACGGGTAACATTGCAACCCGTAGCAAGGTGCTTTTAATTTTGTAATTCTCGGCTAACAGGTTCCACCAGCTTTTTAAAATGTTTTTAGCGGGACCACTATCGCAAATGCAAGCAGAGACGTCGCTGCCATTGCGATCAGAGATTGCGTAAAGTGAAGAAACGCAAGGATTCGAAAAACTGTACACAATTTTGGGACCGCTAACAGCATTGAGAATGGATTCGATCTGATCGCGCCAAATAGAAAAAATGCCGAATTCCATTTTTGAAGAAATGGGGAGAGACACCGGGAACTTTAATTCGTTAAACACTAGCTGAAAAGTGACGGCGTTATAACCCATTTCATTGACCATCTGGACATGACGTCGCATAGATTTGGGACTGCCGCCAAAGTAATGAACGAAGACAATTGTTTCTTTAAATTTTTGGTTTTGAGCGTAATGCCAACTTCCTTTATGAGGAAGCGACTTTAAGATTTCACTTTGCTCCATGCTCTAGTGACTCTTCTGTTCTTTTGGCCAAAGTGCGCGCCAATCAGTTTGCGGATGGCTGTAACCATTAACCTGTTCAACAACCTGGCGACTGACTTTCACCTGCTCAAGAGCCGTTTCTGATAATACCTTGCCACAAGCTTCAATAACGGCGTTCGCATCGATGTGGTGATAACCATAGATTTCATCCGGGCGACCACACTTAGAATGCTTTCTCACCGCGAGTGCTTCGTGGCGAGTGCCGATGATCGAACCTATATTGTCGAGCAGTCCCGGTTCACCATCGTGAACGCTGACCACCGGAATGCGTCGGCCAGACAGGGTAACTATTTCAGGAGAGGTAAGTTTGCCGTTGAGAGTTGGCTCAAGATAGAGATCACCGTTGATGCCAAGTTTGCTGCGTAAATGGAAGTATTCATTTTCATGAGCAAGGTTACCGGTAAGCAATTCTGGCGAGGTGACAATAACCACGTTGGCGAAAATTCCGCGCTTAAGTAGTTCGTCAGAGGCTTTGATGGCCTCAGTTCCCAAAGGTCCCATTGCGAAAATGTTGACTACGTTGTCGCCTGGCTCGTAACCCTTGTAACCGCGATAATCAATGAGATAGTAGGCTCCCGCTAAAACATCAGCACGAGTTGCCGCGAGAATGTCGGTGTCGCTGTGAGCAGTCAATTCAGCTTCGTTGCTGGCGCCTTCAAGCGGAAATTCTGCGTGAGCTAAAAGTTGTTCTTCAGAAATTCCTTGCTTAAAGCGACGATGACGGCGCAATCGTGGCAGCATATCTTTTTGCTCGATCCCACGAGTAGTACCTCTGATGTGAACGCCAGTTCTGCCTTCATTGTTCATAATCAAATGACGTTTAATCGAATCCGCCATAATCCAGTCGAGTTCGACACAGTAGAATGGTTCCCAAACGATTTGGTTAGGAATTTGAAAATCAGACTTCCAGCCGTGTTGCGCACCCTCTGGCGATAAGCTTACTCCCGATGGGGTTCCCACAAGAATGAAGCTCGATTTCCAATAAAGGTTATAAAAAAACTGATCAAGCGCCCGTTTCACGAAAAAGTCATACACGGTCATTAGCGGTAAAAGCGGGATTCCCAAAAAGTCGCGCATTTTGCCGAAAGACCCCGAGCATGAAGTCGTGTTGGCCTCGGTAATATCAAAACGTAAAAATCGATCGGAGTTTTCAGTTCCAGGGATAAGATCTGGCGATTTAGTATCTTTAACTCCTAATGGAGCTTCAAAGTCGGTCACTTCCTGGGGGTTAAAAATCTTTCCATCCATTGATGGATTTAGGTTGGTACTGGTTCCCACATCTGGAGCCATTGACACAATTTGTTCGGCGGCGATCTTCCAGGCTTTCTCTGTAGCATCTAAAGGTTTTTGATTTTTCTCTAACTTTTTTTCGTCGTGAGAGGTGTTGGCGATACGTGTGAGCTTGGCAGTGATTTGACCAAGCATCCATTGAGTGTGGGGGTAACTTGCCATTTTTAAATTGATATCGAAGCTCGGGCTCATTTCCCCAAACTTTTCCACAGCGTCGCTGACGGTTTTAAGGTTTTTTTTCTTGATCGTGTGTTGTTCCTTTATTTCTTTATAAAGTTTTTCGCCGCGAGCTTTTAAAAATTTTCCTTCTTCGGAGTTTGCAGCAAAGTGCGCAAATAGTTCTTCACCAATGCCTTGCTTTTTGCGAAGACTATCAACTTCCTCTTGATCAGGAAGTTCAGAGTGGTTGGCTTGTTGAGCGGCACATTTTAAACCCCAACCTTTTATGGTATGAGCAACAATGAAGGTTGGTTTTTTTGTGTTTTTCTTGCTGGCCTCAAAAGCTTCGATAAGCTTAGTTATGTCGTGACCACCGATATCGTGGATCGCGGTGTAGAGATCGTCTTCTGAAATCGCAGCCAGGAATTTTTTGAGATGCGGATGATTTTTTTCGAGAGTTTCACGTAAAAGCTTTTTGTCATGAACTTCCATCAAAGAATTCAGTTCAAAATCGCTAACTTCTTCTTCAAAAAACTTTTTAAACTTTTCACCATCAGTTTTAGAAAAGAGTTTTTCACGAAAGCTACCGTGACGGACTTGAATAACTTCCCAACCGTTGGCAAGGGCTGTGCGTTCCATGCGTTGATCATCAGTGCCCCCCATAATTTCTTTATGAGTAAGGCGGTGACCATCTAGACTTTGGCGATTGTAGTCGACAATCCACGTGAGGTTACCTAATTCGCGTTCTGCAAAATCGGGCATCGCTTCGAAGAGTGAACCTTCACGAAACTCGGAGTCACCCATGATCGACCAAAAATGCGCCTGCGGCACAGTCCATCCGTGCTTTTCAGCGTAGCGGTAAGCCAACGCGAGATAACCGGCATTGACTGGTGGAATTCCGACGGTACCTGAAGGAAAGAAATTGTGATGATCGGAATCGTAAGCTGAGTGATAAGATTGAAAAACGGGCTCGCCCTCTTTAGAAAAGGCGCGTAACCCGTGCATAGCGGTGTTCGCTTCTTCGAGCGAAAATTTGGAGAGATCATCTTTTAAAAATAAATCGAGAAGATAATTGTAGGCATGGTCTGATGGAGATGCGTGCGGTTTGTTGGCAATGTGATCAAAACCAGATTTACAAACTAAGTGAATCGCGCCCAAAATATGTAACGCACTCGCGGAGGCAGCAGGGTGGCCACCAACTTTGGGATCACCCTTTTGTTTGTCTTTACGGTTATTCGCTAACCAAATCATTTGAGTTGCAAGATAGTGGGCTCGACTGGCAATTGAGTCTAAAATTTTCTTGTTAGGTTTATCCACGATGTAAGTCCCTTCTACTACTTCTTCAGCAAGATCTCATCGGAAAATGCAGCCTAGAATATTAATCTAAAACCGTAGACTTATGACCCGTTGATTCTCGTAGTCAATGTTTTTCAACAAGACTTTTGTGGGGCGCTAGCAGCATTGGCAAGTAAGGATTTTTGGAGTAAAAACTAGACATACTGATGAGTGAAATTTGGGGGAACCATGGCAGGTAACTTTGAAACCAAGATGTCTAAAGAAGATCTGCGCAACTTAATCGATTATGCGCGGGGAAATAAGCAAGCAGATACAATTATACGCGGGGCAAAATTTCTAAATGTTTTTACTGGTGAATGGCAGTCGCAAGATATCGCTATAGCCGAAGGAAAAATTGTTGGAGTTGGAAAGGGCTATGAGGCAGTAAAAGTTGTCTCCGCTAAGGGTAAATTTGTCGTTCCTGGCTTTATTGATTCACACGTGCATATCGAGAGCACCTGCATGACCCCCGATAAATTCCAACGAGTTTCTTTGCTTCATGGAACGACTTCGGCAATCGTTGATCCACATGAAATCGTCAACGTCTTAGGTGAAAAGGGAATGCAGTATATTTTGGACTGCGCTCTAAAAAGCACGATGGATATTTATGTTATGTTATCGAGTTGCGTTCCTGCAACTAATCATCTGGAAACATCGGGGGCTAAACTTACTGCCGAAGATCTTCTGAAATTTAAATCGCATCCGCGCGCTCTTGGGTTAGCGGAAATGATGAATTTCCCCGGCGTTCTCGCGAAAGACGATGAAGTGTTAGATAAAATTATCGCTTTTCAAGATCGGCCGCTGGATGGCCATTGTCCCATGTTAGTAGGGAAGGACTTGAATGCGTATGTCGCGATAGGCGTGAGCTCTTGTCACGAGAGTATTACTTTGGCAGAGGCTAAAGAAAAACTCGAAAAAGGGATGCAGGTACTCTTACGTGAAGGTAGCGTTGCTAAGAATGTGCGCGACCTTTGCAAGGTTTTGTCAGCGTATTCTTCACCCAAAGTTTCACTTTGCACTGATGATCGTAACCCGGTTGACATTATTGATGAAGGTCATGTCGATTTTATCATTCGCCTGCTAATAAAGAGGGGGATTTCTCCTGAAGCGGCCTACAGAGCGGCTTCGTGGTCAACAGCACATCACTATGGCCTAAAAGGTAAAGGTGCAATTGCGCCAGGATATGCTGCTGACTTTGTGATTCTTAAAAATTATAAAAAGGTGATTGTCGAAGCCGTGTACAAGAGTGGGAACTTAATTAAGTCGGAAAAAGATATTCCTCAAATCACCGTCACGCCACCTGCAGAAAATTCTATCAAATACAATTTGCCCCCTGTAGATGACTTACGTTTGCTTGGTGAAACGGGAACTTTTCGTGTCATCGAAGTGATTCCTAATCAAATTGTGACAAACTCTTTAAAGATTTCCCTGACTGCCTCTGAGCAAGAAATTAAGCCCGATCTCAAAAAAGATATTTTAAAAATCGCCGTATTAGAGCGCCACGGCCATGGCTTACCGGTTGCTAAAGCTTTAGTAAAAGGATTTGGCCTAAAGAAAGGCGCTCTTGCAGCGAGCGTTGCACATGACTCTCACAACGTTGTTGTGGTGGGAACTAATGACGACGATATGCTCGAATGTTTCGCCTGGATGAAAAAAAATGGTGGTGGTTTTGTTGCCGTAGCTGGCGGCAGGGTCAAGGCGTCTCTTCCGCTTCCGATTGCGGGTCTGATGACCGATGAGCCGATCAAGAACGTGTACAAAAACTTGAAGGCACTGAGAAAAGCCGCTCATGATTTAGGGTGCAAACTCGAAGAACCTTTTCTGCAGATGGCCTTTTTATGCCTTCCGGTTATCCCCACTCTAAAAATCACTGATCGCGGTTTAGTTGATGTCGACAAGTTTGACTTTGTTTCCGTTGCCGTTGCGGCCCCTCTTACCGTGCCGGGTGATATTTTCGGTGGCTAAAGCCGTGAGAAACGGATAATCAGACTTCTAAAACGAAATCCCAAGTGATTTTGATTTGCCCATGGTTGTCGACGATTCCTTTAGGAGGGTGCGGAAAAGGTGCGGCCGCGCGAAAAGCTTCAACGGCGGCATCGTCGAGATCGCTGAGGCCCGATTGACTTACGATTTGAACGCGAGTGAGAATTCCATTTTTATCAAGAGTGATAACGACGCGAGTGACTTTGTCGCCAGTATTAGCGATTTGCCGACCTTGCCGCATCAGTTTTTGCACCTTAATTTTAATTTTTGGTTCCCAATATTGGCTGAGTTGATTTTTGATGCGACGGTAGTAACTAAAGTAAACAAACTCGCGAGTGGAAAGCAGAGTTTGTGCGCCATTATTGATTTCCTTTAAGTAGTCGTCAGTAGTGGCGGGACCAGAATTATTTTCTTCAACCTTTTGCCAATTATAGTTGGGAGTTAGTTTTGCCAGTAATTTCTTTTTCGGATGCGATTCGCCTTCGTCTTCACGAGGCTTTTTCTCTTCTACTATTTTAGTGTCTTGCTGAGGAGCTCCACCGACTTCGTTTTTAAATTGGCCGTGATTCTGCGCTTTTGTTTCCTTAATTACCTTCTGATTGTGCGCACTCAAAAACTTCGCCTCGTCAGGAATATCATCGTTAATGGCCACATCACTTTGGTCTACAATCTGGCCTTTTTCTTTTTGTTCAGCCGTTGGTGGTTCGACTATCTCAAAAGTCACAAATTCTTTAGGCTTGTTTTCGCGTTTAGATTCAGCAATCCATTGGACTATGGTCCCAATGAGTAAGTGAACCAAGACGGAAACGATTAAAAATAATGTGAATTTATTTTTCTTCATAAAACTTCTTAAATTTATCGGAGGAAAGAGATTAACAATTGAGAGCGAGGTTGCTAGAATTGAAGAATTAAAACTTATCATTCTAAGACGGCAAAATGCAGGTAAGAGCTTGGGGAAAATCCCATAAGGGTCAAAAGAGAAATAGCAATCAAGACTCATTTACCATTGATATGGATGCGGGGCTTTTTGTTGTAGCCGATGGGATGGGTGGAATGGGCGGGCCCCAAGGTGGTGAAGTCGCTTCCAAAATGGCCGTCGAGATTGCTGGGAAAATCACTCGTGACGCCTTCAACAGCGGTGACTATGGTCCTGCAAAGGATTTGATCACCAAAGTTTACAAGACAGCCAGTGAAAAAATTTACGACAAAAGTCTAGAGGAAAATGGTCGTCTCAAAGGTATGGGTACGACCATGGTCATGTGTCTTAAAAAAGAAAACGACCTTTATATTGGTAACGTGGGTGATTCCCGTTGTTATCTGTTTAAAGGACCTTATTTGTGGCAGCTAACAGAGGACCACTCGCTCATCAATGAGCAAATTCGCGCTGGTCTTATTAAAGAATCCCAACGACCGACGGCATTAGGCAAAAACTTTATCACTCGTAGTGTTGGGTTTGAGCGCGATGTTGAGTGCGATATCATCGTTAAGTCCCTTAGTCCTGGTGATGTATTTTTACTATGCTCAGATGGTCTGTCTGGTCTTGTACCGGATGAGAGGATTTCCGATATACTAATGAATGTACCCGCTGAGCAAATTGCTGAAAGATGTGTCCTTGAGGCAAATTGGAGTGGCGGCGATGACAACGTGACAGCTCTCGTCATCAAAGTAGAATGAAACGTTGACGCATTTGGGCGTTGTCACTTATTTTGAATTTTGAAAACGAGTTAATGATGAAAGAAACCGTAACATTTCTCTTGGTAACAAACAAAAAAGGTACAACAAAAAAATTTGTTGTCTCAGTTACTACAATTAAAGCGGCAATCGCATCTGCCGTTATTGTTGGCATCGTTTTTTTAGCAGGATTTGTCGACTATTTTGGTCTGCTTGGTCAGGCCATCGAAAATAAAAAGTTACGTGCTGACAATTCCATTTTGCGGGCGCAATTTCAAGCTGTTGAGGGCAAAGTTCAAACCCTTGAAACTCGTCTTGAGCGCGTTAATAGTTTTGTTACCAAACTTAAACTTATTACTGATATTGGCCCCGAGAGATCATTACAGTTGGCAATGGGTCCGGTTCCCAAACCTGGACAGCAAATGGATGACTTTAATGAACCCGTTAGCGAACGTGAAATCGCTTCCATCAATAAACGTGAATCAGTTTTTATGCGCGAAGCACCGCTCGAAGTGGAAAAGGGTGAAGTAGCCGCCGACGCGAATC
This sequence comes from uncultured Bdellovibrionales bacterium, assembly GCA_964415155.1. Taxonomy (GTDB): domain Bacteria; phylum Bdellovibrionota; class Bdellovibrionia; order Bdellovibrionales; family SG-bin7; genus CAYPZY01. Next base: position 10,536 of record CAYPZY010000005.1, on the reverse strand, counting down.
GTGACTATGCGATGCTTTCAATTCGTGTAGATAAAATCATGACCGAAAGTAATCTTCGCGAGCAGGGCGTTTTAGAATTGTGGGAAAGTTTGTCGGAAAGACAAAGCTTGATGAATGCAATGCCAAGCGTGCGACCAGTCAATGGTTGGTTCACATCAAAGTTTGGTTATCGCTTGTCGCCATTTAGTGGTTTGCCAATGATGCATAATGGAGCCGACATCGCTGCAACTCCAGGTGCTCCAGTTTATGCGCCTGCCGATGGCGTGGTCAGTTATGTTGGTTACGACTCTGGTTATGGAAATCTCGTTTCTATCGATCACGGTTATGGCGTTGTCACTCGCTATGGCCACAACTCACGTGTTTACGTAAAAGTCGGTCAAAAGATAAAACGTCGTGATATCATCGCGGCCGTTGGCAATACTGGTCGCTCCACTGGTCCTCACTTACACTATGAGATTCGCGTGAGTGGCGTTCCCGTTGATCCGCAAAACTACGTTTTAGATGAGTGATTTTTCTAGTCGATGCTGAGAAAACCCTTCCGCACCAAGCGACTTTATGGTCGTCCTTTAAAACTTTCTGATTATCCCGAGTGGTTCGCTGCCTACACAGAAGCGTTTCCTGCAAAAAATAAATATGACAAAGGAAAGATGTCAGTTCGCCAATGCTCATTGACTACATTTAAAAAAATCGTAGATCGTCATGATAAAATGGCGAGCTCTGGTTCTACATATATATGGGCTTGCTTCCACAGAAAAACTAAGGAGCTCATTGGACTAGTCGATATTTTTGTAATTTCCCGTGAGGATTATCAGATTGCCAATCTTGGTTACCGTGTTCTAAATCGCTATTGGCGTCAGGGTTACGCTAAGGAAATGGTGAAAGCGGCTATTCCACATGTCTTAAAGACTCTGCGGCTTAACCGCTTGGAAGCGTCAATTGATCGAGATAATAAACCCTCCCTCGCTTTGGCGCGATCTGTAGGATTGGTGTTCGAGGCATTTAAGAAAAGTTATCATTATCACGACGGCACATGGAACGATCAAATGACCTTTGTAGCTACTCGAAAAAGTTGCAGATTGAAGTCTATAAAGCCGTTTATCAAACGGCCTTACTGAGTTTAGTGGAGTTTTTTTGAAGCACTTCCTCAGTGGAAGTAGCGGTTTTCGTTTGACCGCAAAATAGTCATCGCACATCCTTTAAAAAGGAGTCTTCATGAAAAAAATAATCCCATTGCTATTATGGTCCGCTATATCCCAAGCGCAAACCTGGCAGATCATGCCGATGTATCCAGAGAGCGAAGAAGTTTGTCAGAATGATCATGTTACAATTCCCATCACCATTTGGAATAACGGCACGTCGCCTCTTTCTGGCATCGAGATTTCGCATGCGGTTGAAGATAATTGTCCCGCGGTTTTGTTTCAGGGCGCCTCTTGTTTTGTTTACTTGAAAATCGATACGAGTGTGCTGGGCTTTCAAAAAAATGAAACTGAATTCCGCGCTAGTCCCAACTATTATGCGCAGTCTGATTATCCGGTGAATGTAAAGGCCTGTGGGTTACTTCCGCGGTGGAAGTAAACGCCTTTCTCCTAAAGCTCAAACAGATCAAGAGCAAAACAAATGACGGTTTCCTCTTGAGAAGGACGAACAACGTCCCTGGTTTGTGCAATTACATCCACTAGCATCTTACGAAGCTTTTGAAAATCCGCTTGGCTTAGAGAGTACAGCGCTGTGTAATGCAGATTCTCTTTTCTTTGTGGGTAGCGACCGAGTTCCCGCTCGCTTTGTCTTCGCCAATTGGTGTGATGAAGATTGGCATAACGATTTTCATCGGCAGCATGAAAAAATTTTGAGGTCGACCGCCAGCCCGAGGCGTCCTGAGCCGCGAATCCCAGATCTTGTAGTAATAAAAGTAGTTGCCTGGTTCGTGTCTCTTCCAGACCCAAACGATTGGCGATGAAAGTTGGATCCTTACCCTGCGGAAGACTCAGCAGCGCATGCACGGCGGCCGCTGCCCAATCTAAATAATATTCAATTACTTTTTCTTGGTCGTAAGGGTCTTGGGACAAGCGATTTTTTTGCGATTTAGTGTGAGCTTTTCTAATTTCGGCAAGCCTCCTCTCAAGACGCATTTTCAGCTTTGGTGAATGTGCTCTTCCTAAATAAATAAGGTTCATAAAGTACTCAGATTCGAGATCGCCAAGGTTCCAATATTCACAAATCCCAACGGCTTGATCGGGCGTAAAATCGGCGCGACTGTCTAAAACATGGTTGATGTAGGAGAGCTGGCACCCTGCAGACTTGGCTAGTTTTGATCGATAGCCGCGCTCACCCCCATCTTGGTTGAGTTTTGTGCGGACAGCTTCGCGGTAATTTTGGCAATGAAAAATCCAGTAATTATCCATAGTTAAATATTATATATATAAAATATAAATAAATTAACCATATAATTTATAATATTAATATTGCGTTGGGTCATTGTATTCTTGTAAATTGAGTCTGCTCTGATTTCGCGAATGGGTTTTGCATATAAATTTGCGATTAGAGTGACAATCTAAACACAGGAGTACTCTTATGAAGTTTTCGCTTATTTTTTGTCTAATTTTGAACACGGCCATGGCTTCTGCCGAACTGGTTTTCATCGATCGATCGGGACCTTCGCTGTGGGTCCGCGACCAGCAAAGAGGCGCGCTTGTTATTACCGGCGAGGCAGCTCAAATGATTGCTAAGGAAGTTAATCAATCAACCAGGGACTCTCAAATCACCTGTGGCGATGGTTACTGCGTTCTTGGGGAAATGAATCGTCAAGGTGAGTTTGCATCCCTAGATGGCAAGTTTTATTCTCCAGATTATTTTTCAAAGCTTTTAGCGAGAATGAAAAAGCCGACTTACCTCGCTGAAGAAGACAGATTCAAGAAATTTACAACCTTAGCATTTGCTTATCCCACTCAGTGCCAGGAAAAGGATCTGAAACCACGCGATACTCTTACAATAACTGTCGAAGGAATGGCTGCTCAGCAGATCTACAATTTTATTACCAATTTCGAACGAAATAGCGACAGATTTGATGCCAAAGAAAAGTCAGATGCGAAGAAGTATTTTGCCTGTGAAAAGATGCCACAATATGACCAGGCGGATATTGACCATGAAAAGGGTGCCATTCTTGAAGGCTCGCCCATTTCCTATGTCGATTATAGATGCAAATTCGAAGTCGATCGCAAGGGCCTTTTACTACGCAACAAAGATTGCCACATTTATGGTGGAGCGATTTCGGCGGGTGGTGGAAATTAACCCGTTACTTCCGCGGTGGAAGTAAGTTCCGCTTTCGACGCGCAGCTTATTCACCAGTGAAAGTCCCATAGCCGACAAAAAAAGGGCTTGTTCTTTCCAACAAGCCCTGATTCCAATCTGAAAATAAATTTTCGAGATTAACGTTTAGAGTACTGAGCTCTACGACGTGCACCGCGAAGACCGTATTTTTTACGCTCAACCATGCGGGGGTCACGAGTAAGAAGACCAGCAGCTTTTAGTGATTCGCGCAAGGTTGCGTCCATCGCAACTAAGGCACGAGCAATACCAAGGCTGATAGCTTCTGATTGGCCTGTTTCGCCGCCACCTTTAACAGTGACTTGGCCATCCATGTTTTTGCGATTGTTGGTTAAATCCAACGAACGGTAGAAAGCGTTTACTGAAAAAGTATGATGAAGATATTTTTCGGGAGCTTCACCGTTGATAGTGAATTTTCCAGAACCTGATTTTAAAAATACACGTGCAGAAGAAGTTTTTCTGCGGCCTGTTCCGTAATAAACTTTAGCTGCTGCCATCTCTATTCCTTAGTTTTTAGAGTTAATGGTTTAGGTTTTTGAGCCGCAAGATTGTGAGTTGGGCCCGTAAACACTTTTAGTTTTTTAATTATTTTGTCCGACAAAACATTGCGAGGAAGCATTAAGCGAACTGCTTCTTGAATGATGAAAGTAGGATCAGTGTCCTTCATTTTATCTGCGCGAGTTTCTTTAATAGAACCGAAATAGCGCGAGCGACGGAAATAAGTTTTTTGTTCCCATTTTTTGCCAGACATATCAATTTTATTTGCATTGATAACAACGACAAAATCACCAGTGTCAGTGTGGGGAGTGTAAGTAGGTTTACTTTTTCCAGTTAAGCGATTTGCAATTTCACTAGCCATGCGACCAAGCTTCAAGTCTGAAGCGTCGACTAGCCACCAATCGGCTTTTACTTCATTAGGTTTAGCCATCCACGTTTTCATAAGTACCTCAATTTTTTACGTTCTTTCAAAAAATCCCTTTTAAGTGGAATTCTGTTGTGGGGAAAGAAATTTGTAGTTTTGCTGTCGCTTATTGTCAAGGCGGAATTAGGGGCGGCGGTAGATAATCTCTTCACAAGTGGCTTCGATATCATCAGGATATTTTACTTTTAAAAGAAACAGCCCTTCAGCGGGGGCCGTAGTTCTTGCAAAACGCCGATCCCGCTTATCTAAGATTTGAGATATCTCAGTTGTTTCAGTATCTTGGCGCTCTAGGTCAATAAGAGTTCCGACGATGTTGCGAACCATTTGTTTTAAAAATCCATTTCCTCTAACGGTAAATACCACCAAGTCATTCTTTTGCCGGCGCCACTCCGCCTGAAAAATTTTTCGCACCGTCGTCTTTACTGGGGTGCCTGAACTTTGAAAACTCTTAAAGTCCATCTCGCCAATGAGGTTTTTTGAGGCAGCATTTAACCAATCGAGAGAGAGCTTTTTGTGGGAAATCCACCAGGTGTAGGGGTGACGAAACGGACTTGGTGTCTCCCGGTTCAAAATGTAATAGCGGTAAGTTTTTTCGCAAGCCGAGGCTAGCGCGTGAAAATTTTCGGGAACAAGCCATGCTTTCTTTACGACGAGACATCGCGGCGCCATCCTTTGCAACGCCCGAACTAGTGGAAAGGTTCGCGGGTCTTTGGCGCAAACGAAGTGCGCGACTTGGCCGTAAGCATGAACGCCAGCATCGGTGCGGCCAGCACCAATGATTTGTATGCGTTGGTCAAATAACCGACTTAAAAGGTTTTCTAAGGTTTCTTGAATGGACTCGACATTTTTTTGTCGCTGCCAGCCCGCGAAGTCAGTACCGTCATAGGAAATTAGAAGTCGAACTTTATACATTTAGAATTCAACAACTACTCCACCATTAAAAAATTGGGAAGAGAAATCAAAGCGGCCAGCGATATGTTGAATAATTCGATATTCCGCAGAAATGTAAACGTTGTTAATTCCATACTCCTGATCCATACGAATCATCGCCTTGCGATCAAATAGGCTTAAAGGAACCATGACTCCTGCGGCAACGTGCGCTTCAAGAGAGCCACCGAAGCGGCCAAGTGGCGGTTTGTTATCGTCACGCATTTCGTTAAACAAGTTTATATCAGCGCCGCCTTCGGCGTAAGGGATGAGTGGTTGACGGTCCCAAAATTGCAAATAGAGAATGCCGGAGATGGTGTTGGGAAACATCATGAGGGTATAGCCCTCCAAAGCAGCGGAGCCATCGGCAAAGCGGCCGTTACCGTTAGCAAAAAACAACCCGCTTCCAATTTTAAGGCCAAAGCGGGTGAACCCTGACATCAATCGCCATTCATAATCGCCTAAAAGAATGAAACTGTTTTCGGAGTAGATTTGATCAAAATAAATTCCGTTGTCGTTAGCGAGATTTTTTGGAAAATAAGTTCCAAATTTTACTGAAGCCGATCTTGTTAACGGTGATTGTGGAACCTTATAAAGATATTCACCTTTGGTGGTGATGCGATAGAGCCCTTCTTTCGCATGTGGATTTTTTACTTTTTTAACACCACGAAACTTCGTTCCTTCGATGATTTCGTCATCCTTTTTTAATTCATCATCGATGGTGACCTGTTTAACTTGATATTTTTTTTGACGAGTTGTTGGACTCTCTTCTTGGGCTCCCGGATAAGGGGCTTCAGGTGCTGGCGGTGTTTCTTCTTGAGCTTCAGCGGAATTGTGAAGTGTGAGACTTAAAAGAATCGCAGCGATCAAGTTTTTCAAGTCGAACGTCTCCGCCATTTTTTAAATGTGAAAGTGGTAACAAATGGTAGTGATAAAAGTGCTAAGAATATGAATGTTGTCCAACCAACACCAAGACGTAAAGTTAACTTGGCAAATTGAATAGGCAAAAAGAGCAAGGCGCGAGAGATGGCTTTTGCCCAGGGTCTGTCTTCGATGAAGCGGGCAAGTGGTGGACTATTTTTGTAGTAAGCGTGGACCAAAGGTTCTGAAAAACTCTGGTAGTTTTTTAACATGTAGTTACGAAATTTTCTGAGAGTAACGACTTCTTTTGCGTCAGGAGTTCCAAAGGTCGCGGTGGCGACAAAACATTGGAAGTCTTGGGTAAGCAGACCAGAGACCGCTTCGGGAATCACAGTGTGATTGGCGTTGAGCATGCTCACAGGCATATAGGCGCCGACATTTCCCGCCTCATCAACAGTCGCCGCGGTAAATACATATTGTTGGCCGTTGGTGAGATCGGGGATCACGTCATTGGAAAGTTGCGGGTCGCCGCCGGCGCTATCTGCAACGAGTTCTAAATCGACGGAGTCAGGGCGAGTGGCGAAGAGTTGATTGAAGTCACTTCCAGTCGTGAAGTAAAGGCGCATGTACTTGTAAGGGATTCCCCAGTAGCCAGTGGAAAGAGCTTTGCTCACTGCTACTTCGGCCGCATCGACAATGGCCTTTTCGTCACCCTTTAATACTTTGAAAGCACAGACTGGATAGCCTGTGATGGTGGCGTCACAACTAGTAAGTGTATCCAAGTGAGTGAGCGCGTCTACTTGGGGGCCCACAAAGGCTTGTAGGCGAATATCAACTGTTGTCGAATCATTAATAGTGCCGTCGGGTACACCACCTGTAGAGGGTGGTGAATCGACGCCAATTTTAAAAATTGTCGAACCATTGAATTCACAATTAGACCCTACCGAAGTGTTTGTGGGTTGTGACGTGTAGGCTTGGATTCTTAAACAAAGATCTGACCAGAGAATGCTAATAGAGCCAGTACTACCGGCGCCGATGGTATTACCCTGAAAATAAATTGTGCTGGAAACGTTGTCAGCTAGTACAACACGCCCTGCGGTATCAGAGCGTATAGAAATTGTGAGATAAAGGCCTGGGTGGATCCTTTTTTTATTACAAGCAACACCTGCAGGGGTATTGGCGCAGGTATCACACGTGCTATTGGAAATTTGATCACAGGCACTTAGAGGGCCTGCTGATCCACCATATATTTTTTGTGTCGCTTGTGTGGTTTGCAAAGTGAAAACAGAGGCGCCAGAGACATCAACGATACTGACCGTCGCCAGAGCTTCGCCACCAATAAGACTCAAAAGTACAAATAGAATTGACCTCATTTATTAATTTCAGCATGGAAACCGTGTGTTTGCAACCGTTCAGTCGGTAAAACCCGCCGTTCAGAAGTGCCATATTTATTTTTTACTGAGCCTTCCGTAGATTTGAAAACAGGTTAGCGAAAAATAACTTTTAACAAAGGAGTTAAAAATGAAAAAATTAGTAGTTATCGCGAGCTTATTGATGTCTTGTTTGGCTGCGGCTGAAACTGTAACTTTGGCTGATGGCAAATATTCGGGCAAAGGTTGGTGGAAGGATGGTGATGGTAATAAGGGTGAATACACTGTCGAGGTTACCATTGCAAATCATCAGATTACATCGAAATACGCTTATGCTAGTAAGAACGAAGAATTCAGTTTTAAAGCGGATATAGATGAAAACGGATTTTTTGAAGTGAAAAATGGTGACGAAGTCATCGGCGAAGGTTATTGCATGGGACCACAATGTCACTATGAAATTGCCGATGATGATGTGGAACTCGAAGAGACAATGACATTCTATAATGATCATCTTTACCGCGTTGGTTCCAAAAGCCTAGAAGATGATGATTATGTTTGGGTCGAAGTTTTAGACGAAGTAAAATAGGTTTCTATCATGAGACAAGAGTGGCGAAATTTTTGGTTTGAAACATTTAAGGCGCTACGCCATGTTTTGACTTCCATAGCGGTCGCCCTCTTGTTCTTCTTTGTTTATCTTCCGCAATCTGAGCCTGGTGAAATTGGTCTCGTTTTCAAAATTGTCATCTGTATTTCCTTAAGCGTCTTTTTTGGTGTGTGGTTGTCTTTGACCATTAACGAAGCTGTTTCGACCTTCATTTCCATACGCAAAGGCAAAGCGCGTCCACGATCGTCAATCTTCCGCTCTTTTTCTGTGAGTTTCATCGGGATGTCTTTAGGTTTAACATTGGGTTATTGGATTAGATATCAGCTCATCGAAAAAGAACCTGATTATTCAACATTACCTGAATATTGGCTCATAGGAACCTTCATCACTCTCGTTTTTGTTTTTTACAAGAAGTACAAAACTTCGCGGGAAGAAAATTTGAAATTACAAGCGGCGCACATGGAATCTCAGTACCATGTTTTAAAAAATCAAATGCAGCCACATTTTTTGTTTAATTCGCTCAATAGTTTGTCTGAACTTTGTATCGCCAATCCCAATAAAGCGGTTGAGGTAACGCAAAAACTATCTGATTTGTACCGAGAGATATTAGAAAATTCGAAATATAAAACGACGTCGCTGGCATCAGAGATAAACATTGTTTGTAAATATTTAGATTTAGAGAAGATCCGTTTTGGCGAACGTTTGAAATTTACGATCGGCGGTACGCCCGTTGGAGATATAAAAATCCCCAGCTTGGTTTTACAAACTCTTGTTGAAAATGCTGTGAAACATGGTATTTCGAAATCCATTGAAGGCGGTGAGGTGAATTTATCTTTTCACGATTGCGAAAATGGGGATGTGGAAATCTCTGTGAGTAACTCAGGGGCGGAGCTTAGCGAAAGCAAAGGCAAGGGAATTGGTATAGAAAATACGATTTCGCGACTCAGTTTGCTTTACGGTTCCAACCATGACTTTAATTTGGTCTCGACAGAAGATATGACAAAAGTCTCTTTTCGAATTCCCAAGGAGATGTTGTGAAAATACTAGTTGTTGACGATGAAGATCTAGCTCGCCAAAAAATTGTGAGATTTTTGTCGGAGAGCAAAACTCTTTTTGAAATTCGTGAGGCTTCCAATGGTCTTCAAGCGCTGGAAATGGCCGCGAAGTTTCAGCCAGATCTCATATTTTTGGATATTGAGATGCCTGGGTTAAACGGTTTGCAGGTTCTGCAAAATCTCGAGAATCGTTCGGCAAAAATAATTTTTCAAACCGCCTACGATGAATATGCGATAAAAGCTTTCGAAGAAAACGCCTGTGATTACTTATTGAAACCCTTTTCTGCAGAACGCTTTCACAAGTCTTTCGCTAAAGCTCTGCAATCCATTCAAAACGAAAAGGTTTTACAGAAGATTGAAGATACGCTGTCGAGTCAATATCTCGAAAAGATTTGTGTTAAACAGGGAACGCGGGTGAAAATTATTTCTTTGTCGGATGTTCTTTGTTTTTTGAGTAAAGATCATTACACATTCGTTTGTACTGCTAAAGGTGAGTCCATTTGCGATTTGTCTCTTACGCATATTGCGGAACGAATTGATCCAGCCAAATTCAAGCGTGTTCACCGTCACGCGATTATCGCAGTGGATTCAATCGCGGCGATCAAAAATGGCGATAATATGCAAGTGCAGTTAAAAAATGGATTATCGCTGCCTGTTTCAAGAAGTAGCCGCAAAATAATTAAAGAAATTTTGGTTTAATTTAGTAGCGACAAGCTTCAACAGCTTTGTCCATCGCCACATCGGTCATTTCGTTGCGATTGTAAATTTCGAAATAGCGCTCTAAACAGCCCTCAGAATGCGGCGGAACTTTTAGCATTTGCTCGCCAGCGCGGTGAGCGGAATCATCGGTATTATGATTTTTGTTGTAAATGCTAAACATAAATAAAGCGACTTTATATTTTCCGACGGCATAAAAGCCACCGTACTTGGCAGCCATGTCCAGTGCCGCTGTTGAGTTGTGGTTTTGATAAAACCACTCATAAAAAAGTTTTAGCACAACAGTATCTTCGACTTGTTGGCAGAGACTTACGGCCAAATCCATGGATTTACTTGTGTCGCTAGTGCGATTGTAAATCTCAAAAGCGAAGTCGATACATTGTTGGCGATTGTTGGTGACGTAAGTGCTCTCGTCCTGAACGGCAAAAACTGTTAGCGAAGTAAGAGTTATGAGGGTGAGTGCGGCAAACCATTTCATAGGAACAATTTATTAAAAGGCCTCCATGGAGGCAAGGCCTTTTTTATGGGGCAAATTGGCTTGCGCGGTCCTGTTCCTCTAGGAAATCTAGGTATTGCATGAGTAAAGAGGCGTCTTCATTGCCTTTATTGTTTAGGCGTGATGAAACACGATTAAAAAATTGAGGATGCGTAAACTGAGTAGCGCGAATATTGCCGACGATTTGCGTGATACGATTTTGGCGTTCGGTATCATACTCATAAATAATTTTTTTCGAGATAATGGCGTTCTGTTGAAGA
>CAYPZY010000004.1:0-26410 GCA_964415155.1 uncultured Bdellovibrionales bacterium | reverse complement strand
ATATTTCTTATTCACGCTACGGTTTTGAAAAAATACAAGACCCATTCCTTGTTCCAGACAAAGGCTTTCTTATTGTTGATCATCTCACCAACAATGTTTTCAAAGGGACTATGCAGAAATGGGCAGGATTTTATAAAGAGATATTTGGCTTTTCAGAAGTTCGCTATTTTGATATTCGCGGGCAAAAAACCGGGTTGACGTCATTTGCTTTAAAGTCGCCCTGTGGATCGTTTTGCATCCCCATCAACGAAGCGGATGAGGCGAAGTCGCAAATAAATGAATTTTTGTTAGAATACAATGGACCAGGGGTGCAACACCTAGCTTTTTTAACACGCGACCTTTTAAGTTCACTTGAGAAGATGAAAGGTTCAAGTGTCCAGACATTAGATATCGAGCCAGGTTACTACAGCGAAGCCTTTCAGCGCGTACCCGCAATCAAAGAAGATAAAACGAGAATTAAAGACTTCAATGTTCTCGTCGACGGTGATCATGATGGTTACTTGTTGCAAATCTTTACCAAAAAACTTGTCGGTCCAATTTTTATCGAACTTATCCAAAGGGAAAATCATCTCTCATTTGGTGAAGGGAATTTCAAAGCATTATTTGACAGCATTGAACGCGATCAAATGAAACGTGGAGTTCTTTAGTGGAAATGGCGATCACGAACTTTGATAGAGACGCACTAGAGACTTGGGCGCGCATTCTAGAGGCGCACAGTAAGACTCGCGACCAGCAAATCGTGGATATTTTTTTAAATGGCGTCGAATACTTAGGTTTCTCTCCGAAAAAAATTCCTAATCTCGATGAGGTTAACAGAAAACTAAAATCACGCGGAGGCTTTCGCGGTGTTTTCGTGGCGGGGCTTGAAGACGGTAAAAGTTTTTTTTCCATGCTTGCCAACAGAGAATTTCCCATTGGCAACTTTATTCGCAGCAAATCTGACCTGAGTTACACTCCCGAACCTGACATTGTCCACGACCTTTATGGCCATATGCCATTTTATGCCGATGTAGAATACTCTGCATTTTGTGAAAAATTTGGCCAAGCTGCCTCTCGCTTTTTTGATCGGAGTGATCTTTTAAGACAGTTTGAACGATTTTTCTGGTTCACAGCAGAATTCGGACTCGTTAAAACCACAAGTGGCTTGCGAATTTTTGGGGCTGGCATCGCTTCCTCCATAGGAGAGTGTGCTTATGCTCTCAGCGGCAAGCCTGAACTCATTCCTTTTTCCGTCGATGCCGTAAGAAATCAGGAATTTCGCATTGATCAAATGCAGACAAAACTTTTTTTACTTGAAAGTCCGCAACAACTTTATGCAAGCCTTGATGAGTTCGTTAGAAAAGTGGAGGAGGATAAGTGAAAGAAGATTTTCCCGCTAAAACAATTTTTGAACCTTTCAAAATTAAAATGGTGGAACGCATTCCACTTCTTGATTCCAACCAACGTCGGCAAGTTTTGAAAGAGGCCTCCTATAATCTCTTTTCAATTCCAGCAAAGTTTGTAACCTTCGATTTCCTCACTGACAGCGGCACCAGCGCCATGTCTGCTAAACAGTGGTCGGCGATGATGGAAGGTGATGAGAGCTATGCTGGCTCCGAAAGCTTCACTCGCTTTGCAAACACGATCAATGACATCACCCGAATGAAACACGTCATACCAACCCATCAAGGTCGCAGCGCGGAGTCGCTTCTCTGTCATGCCCTTTTAACACCTGGCAAGAGAGTGCTCGGCAATACGCAGTTCGATACAACTCGTGCCAATATTGAGAGTTCGGGATGTCAGTCGGTCGACATCCCCTGCTACGAATCCAAAGACAGCACTAGCACATTTCCTTTCAAAGGAAATGTCGATCTCGGTGGCCTTGTGAAAGAGCTCGAACAAAACTCTCGAGATGTCGCGTTTTTTATAATGACCATTACGAACAATTCCATTGGCGGACTACCCGTTTCACTTGAAAACATTCGGCAAACTAAAAGTCTTCTCCGTAAGTATCAAATTCCCTTTTTTATCGATGCCGCTCGCTTTGCTGAGAACTGCTATTTTATTAAATCGCGCGAGCCCGGTTACGAGGATAAATCGATTCTTGAAATTGCGCGTGAAGTATTTAGCCACGCAGACGGCGTTCTTATGAGCGCAAAAAAAGATGCCTTCGCAAATATCGGAGGATTTCTAGCCATCCAAGACGATGCTTTGGCAGAACACATACGACAGCTCATGGTCATTACTGAAGGCTTTCCCACTTATGGCGGCTTGGCCGGTCGCGACCTTGATGCTATCGCTGTTGGACTACAAGAGATACTTGATGAAAACTATCTCACCTATCGACAACGAAGTGTTGAGTACTTTGCAAAAGGCCTTGAACAAGCAGGACTGCAAATTGTTAAACCTTTTGGTGGTCACGCTGTTTATGTTGACGCCGCTGCCAGCCTTCCTCATCTACCCAAGAAATTTTTTCCCGGCCAAGCTCTTAGTGTCGCCCTTTTTGAGTGGGTCGGTGTTCGCAGTGTAGAAGTAGGGTCGGTCATGTTTGGAAGTGTGGATCCTAAAACCGGTACGGAAATCCCTGCTAGCAAAGAACTAGTGAGGCTAGCTCTACCACGAAGAGTGTACACGCAAAGTCACATTGACTATATCATAGAAAAAGTCGCCAAAGCCGCGCCTCACCTCCGCGAACTTCCCGGCTATAAATTTACTTACCAGACAAAATTCTTGCGTCACTTTACCGCCCGATTTTCACAAGTTCCAATTACTGATTTTAAAGAATAGGAGAACAATAATGATTAAAATTCAACAAATTCATCATGTCGCCTATCGCTGCAAAGATGCTAAACAAACTGTCGAGTTTTACAAAAAATATTTAAACATGGACCTTCTTGTTTGCATTGCTGAGGACAAAGTGCCGTCGACCAAAGAACCAGATCCTTACATGCATGTATTTCTCGACGCAGGAATGGGAAACATTCTTGCCTTCTTTGAAATTACTAATGCTAAAGAAATGGCGCGCGACTTGAATACTCCACAATGGGTACAGCATATTGCTTTTCAACTAGAAGACTCCAATGCCATCATTCAAGCCAAACAAGAGCTCGAACAAAAAGGTTTAGATGTTCTTGGTATCACTGAGCATGGCATCATCCGCTCAATTTATTTTTTTGATCCCAACGGTCACCGCATTGAACTTACCTGTGTCACAGGTACCGCCGAGCAAATGCGAGAATTAAAAGAAGTTGCTCCCGCAATGTTGGAAGAATGGAGTAAAACAAAGAAGCCACCCCGACACAGCTCGTGGTTGCATGCAGAGGAATTCTCTTAAACTGGGATACCTAATTGTTGATGACTAGCATGGTTCCTACTAAAGGGACAAATCACGATTTACATCTGTCCACAACGTTTACATGCTGGGCAGTCCATAATGTCTAAATAGCTTTAATTGTAGAGCTTTTCTAGGTACGAGTGGCACGATCATTGAAACTCTAGTATCAAATGCGATCTTGTCCTTATTTTTATAAAATCATTGGCATTTTCCTCTTTAGCGCGAGCTTGGGAACGGCCCTGACTGCCACGGCGCAGACCAACTGTGCGGTCAACTCAAGGGTACTAGCAATCACCGACGATCTCCATTTTTCAGACGGCGACAATTTGAGAATGAAAAAAGAGGTTTCCTCTCTGTACGATCGCTTTTATTGTAAGGATAAGCGTACTTTTTTTAATCATTTGGCGGAGAAATTTCTTCGTCTCGAACAAAATCTTGACCATCAGTCAAAACAAAACCTTGAACAGTATCGTAAAGAATTTGGTCTCCCTGCCGGGAAAGATCCCAAACAAATGTTTTCCTCGGATAAGGAGACAATAAAAAATTTCGACAGGTTATACCAGGCTTATCGAAGGGAACTATTTCCCAAAGGGAACGACGATTCATTACGCGATTTAGAAATTGTTCTGGTTGGTGGATTTGCTTCTGACTGGAGTCGGCCATTTACATTTAGAGATATTCATAAGGTTTTGAAGAAAGATTTTCAATTAAAAGATGACAACATCCACTTTGTATTTCCAGACTCCTCGAGCAGCCAAGAAGAAGGTATTAAGAAATTTGAAGATGCCATTGCTGAAATTCAGAAAAAGCATCCTCAGAGGAAAATCTTAGTCGTTGGTTACAGCTGGGGTGGCGCCGTTGCCCTGGAAGGGGTTATTAAAAACCCTGACCTTTTGGACTCCCTTTATGCTTTTGTTACAGTCAACGCTCCACTCAAGGGTACTTTGACGGCGCGAGCCGCTCGGAAGGCTCTAGCGGCAATTTCAAGTCTTACTAACTTTGGCAGCACAACGAATTCTTGTGATTGTTCCCAAGATGATACGAAAGGCATTTCCGCAAGCTTGCGCGCATTGGAGCCTAATGAGAACATAACGAACAAACTCCGAAATCTCAGTGATGACGATTACGCAAAACTTTCAAAGATTTTATTTTTTGTGACCACTTCTGTGTTTCCCATTCAAGAGCCCACGAAAGTCGGCACCTATGTTTTAAAGGAAGAAAATGACGGCACTGTACCGAAATCAAGCCAGTACCTTCGCACCATTGGTCGTCGCATAGCTGATTTAAACGCGGGTCATACTGATTTCATGATGTCTGGAGCCAAAAGCTCATTAACCGAGTATGATCGACGAGCCTTTGCTAAAGCGCTTTTTCAGACATTAACGAATCCTGATCTTTTCTATTATCCCTAAACTGTGACCAACAGCGCTAGTCCGCACTCCTTGGTTTCCAAACAGCAAGTAAGCAGTAATAATAATTTCTCAACAAAGGGGGGGCCAGATGGCTCAGTATGTAGACGGATTCGTAATACCAATTAAAAGCAAAAACATTAAAGCTTACAAAAAAATGGCGGAATGGGGAAAAAAGGTATGGATGAAACACGGCGCCCTCCACTATTATGAATGCGTCGCAGAGGAGTTTAGCAAGCACGGTCTTGGCTTCAAAAAGATGTGTAAGCTTAAGGCTGGCGAAACCGCCGTCTTTGCGTTCGTGATCTACAAGTCAAAATCGCATCGCAATCAAGTTAACAAAAAAGTAATGAATGAAATGGCAAAGATGGGGGAACCACCAGCAATGCCGTTTGACATGAAGAGATTTGCTATGGCTGGGTGTAACGTTATCGTTCGCTCACGCTAACATTTCAACTTTTAAAAAGTAAGCTGCGCATGGATATCGAGGCGTTCTGAAATCCCTCAAAAATACTTTCCGCAGTGTCATCATCAGACACTGCACCGAGAATATAGAGAAGTGGATAATAATGATCGGGTGTTGGCACACTAAAGCGTCCTTGCGAAGAATTCATAAACTCATTAACCAATGGCGCAAATTCGCGATCTTCTATTTTTTCCTTCACCCAGTTATCAAATTCTATAGCCTGCTGGTTAGGTGAAGCCTGTTCGTTCCAATCAATCGCCCTCAAATTATGGACAATATTCCCACTACCGACAATGAACACGCCAGTCTCTCTTAGAAATTTAAGATCGCTTCCCAACTTGTAGTGAAACTCTGGAGGCTTGCTCATATCCAGACTCAACTGAAATACAGGAATATCGGCGTTTGGATAAATGTGTTTTAAGATTGACCAAGTGCCGTGATCTAAACTCCATTCCTGATCATCTAAAGTCATTTCTGGTTCAGAAACTCTTTTCGTGATGAGCTCTGCGATCTCGGGGCAGCCAGGGGCTGGATATTGAACGCTAAAAAGCTCCTTGGGAAATCCGTAGAAATCATGAATCGTTTTCGGTCTTTTCATGTGAGTGACAAATGTACCCTTAGTTAGCCAGTGGGCAGAAATGCAAAGAATGGCTTTCGGCAGAGGAAGGCTGCTTCCCAGTCGCGCTAAAGCTTCGGTGTAGCTGTTGTTGGCAAGGGCATTCATTGGTGAGCCATGGCCAATAAACGCCACAGGCATTTTCTGTTGAGAGTACTTTTCTTTTTGCACAACTACCTCCGTGATTCAGCAAACAAATTAACAAGAAACCGTTTGAATGTAGCTCTTCAAAGAATTAAATATCGCCTTAAAGGCGTAAGGGTCATCAAGACCTTTAATGATTCCGTAAAAACCTTCGTGCGCCATCACAATAAAGTGGGCAAGCTCCCGCGTGTTTACTTCTGCACGCAAAAATCTATCACGTTTTGCTCGCACCAAATGTTTTTCTGTCTCTTCAATCCAAAGATTTAAAGCTTTTTGCAAACGAGTTTTAAAACCTTTATCAACCGGCGCCATTTCCTGTACCAAATTATTGAGAGGACATCCTAATTTTAAATGATTGGGATTTGACTTACCAATTTTTTCGTCCATTTGCTGAAGAATTCCCTCGAGAGGATTCTCGTAAGACTCGAGTGGCGTGATCCAACGTTCAATAATCATCGGTGTAATGACTTCGTCAACTAAGGCGTAACCCAAATCAAGCTTCGTCGGGAATTGGTGATACAGGGCACCCTTTGTCAATTTGGTTTTAGCAACAATGTCATCAATACTCACGCCTTGAAACCCATTTCGAAACACTTCCAAAAATGTGACATCGAGAATTTGTTTTCTGGTCTTCTCTAAGTTTCGGGTTTTTAAAGGCTTTTTCGCTGTCCTACTCATACCTTTAAATTAACAGAAAACTATTCTTTTGACAACATACTATTTGGTATGTTAACTTTAAAACATCAACCAGGAGGGACTTTATGTCACAAATATCTCACTGTCTGTGGTTTGATAATCAGGCCGAAGACGCCGCCAATCTTTACACATCAATTTTTAAGGATGGCAAAATTCACAAGATCACCCGTTATGGCAAGGAGGGATTTGAGATTCACGGTCGCCCCGATGGTAGCGTGATGACTGCCGAGTTTGAAATCGCGGGCCAACACTACACTGCGCTCAACGGTGGACCACTTTTTAAATTCAATGAAGCATTCTCGATCATGGTAAACTGTGAAACCCAAGAGGAAATTGATTATTATTGGAAAAAGCTCACCGAAAACGGCGGCAAACCTGGTCCTTGTGGATGGCTAAAAGATAAATTTGGAGTTTCCTGGCAAATCGCTCCAATAATTCTTGGTAAGATGTTGAGCGATCCTGATAAGAAAAAGAGCGAAAGGGTAACAAAAGCATTTTTAAAGATGAAAAAATTTGATATCGCGGCTTTGGAAAAAGCCTATCGCGGATAAATAACACAAATATAAAGGAGTAAAAATGGCAAACACAGTCCAACTTCACCGAGTTATCGCGGCGCCACCCGAAAGAGTGTATCGCGCTTTTACTAATCCAGAAGCAATGGTCAAATGGCTTCCCCCCCAGGGTTTCACTGGCAAAGTCCATCATATTGATGTCCGCATTGGCGGCGAGTACAAGATGTCATTCACAAATTTTTCGACTAAAAATAGTCACTCTTTTGGCGGCAAATATTTAGACGTAAAACCCGATGAACTTCTTAAATATGTCGATAAGTTTGACGATCCAAATCTGCCAGGTGAAATGCATGTCACTGTTGTCTTTCGTAAAGTCATGTGCGGCACTGAACTTAAAATCACTCAGGAAGGAATTCCCGACGCGATTCCAGCTGAGATGTGTTACCTCGGCTGGCAGCAATCTTTAAATCTACTAAATCAATTAGTGGAACCTGATATTCCAGACGGCCAATGATTTAACGCGTTCGCTTACTGCTGGAGGCAGTGGATAGCGGTTCT
This sequence comes from uncultured Bdellovibrionales bacterium, assembly GCA_964415155.1. Lineage (GTDB taxonomy): Bacteria > Bdellovibrionota > Bdellovibrionia > Bdellovibrionales > SG-bin7 > CAYPZY01. The sequence goes on along the minus strand of CAYPZY010000004.1, from coordinate 18,696 downwards.
GCCGCTGCCACGGTGGCAGTAAGCGGATTCTCCTGACAAAAACCCTTTTGACCGCCGACTGCCAAAATGCTATCGACGAGACAATGAAAACAATTCTTAAAACTCTGCCGGCTATCTTAGCATTATGCCACTTCACCGTTACCGCCATAGGTGGTGGCGACACTTTTGGAAATGGTGGCGGCTACATCGAAAATGAAATTGAATTTGTTTGGTTACACTTTCAACATGCCACCGAAGCCTGTGTTCAATCTTCTGAATGTGCAACAGACGTAGAAAAAGAAATTCTGCGCCAGATGCAAAAACAAAAACAGCAGCTCACTGTTGAGTTTTATGATGAAGAGACAGTGCCTGAGTTAAAATCCAAAGAATCACAAATTAGAGCTAACGTTTTACAGTTTAATACCACGTACCTCTATCAAAAATTCGCTGATCCGATTCATTTTTCTTTCGTTGATGCCATGACAGCAATATTTAGAGGGTTAAATAGAAGTAATGATAATTTAGCAAAGCGAGTTGTCGGGGTTTACTTTCGTAATGAAAAAACCGTATCATTTTCACCTTTTGGCAAACCCGAAATTGCCGTCAAAATGATGGGAGAAAATTATAGGGAAATCGCCTTGATGGATGGCCGTGGTTTACATTCTATCAGCCAAAAAATTACCAAGAATTTAACGTGCGAAACACCTGCCATTTTGGGAGCCATCAGAAATACCGTCGTGCACGGAGTTCCCAACAACCACCTTCAGTTTTCGCTTCAAGTCCTCTATACCTGTCAAAACTTTAGATACTCGGCTGACATTTTGCTGTCTTTTCAGATCGTCATTTTCGATCGCCAAAAAAACCTCCATGCCGTCGATTTAAATTCATTTAAATTGAGGGAAAAGAACCGCCAACAAATTTAATTGGCCCTTATAGTGCAATAACTTTAGCTAGTTATGAATCGATTCCTAGCTATCATTTTATTCGCTTATAGCGCACAGTCTCTCGGTCAGAGTAACTGCAACTTACTTTTCACATTCCGACCGGTTCATACCTCCTATCAAACCCTTTACACCAAAGATCTGCGCGGCGAACCACTTCGTCTAGCCGTTGAGGCAGGTCCGCTCAATGTAAACACCGAACTTACCGACTTTCCCTTTGGAATCGATACGCGCGATATCAACGCGACCAATAAATCCCTGGCGCGCAGAGAGCGCGTGCAAGTTGTTAAAAACGGCGGCTACCCGGGAATTGGAACACGCGAACAATGGTTATCTTTCTTGGCAATCGAATTTCCTAAAATACTAAAGGGCATATTGAATTATCACGACAAAAACATTTCCGATGAGGCACGTAGATTTATCGAAGCATTGTTACAATTTCATCCCGACGGGATTAAACTCCAATTTAGTGACAATCCAAGAGAGTTTGATTTGCCAAGTGGCAAGCAAAGAATTGCCAAAACAGATGGCCACATTGGTAGTCCAGTGATTATCAATGCCAAGCTGCTGTTAACGCCAAAAATTTTCGATAAAGATGCGAGGGAGGATATTAAAGGCCCCAGGGGTTTTGATTACGATCACGTGGCGCCATTTAGTTTCTCTTTTGAAAGCGCGAAGGATTTACAAAACCATTTTGGTGAACAATCTGATCTCGAAAAATTGCGGGCTTTGTTCTCCGTTTTAGTTCACGAGGCGGGACATTTTTTACATATCCCCGACTCGCCCCAAAACCCTCTGGATCAATTGGCCGGGACACTTTCGAAACTATTTATTGAACAAATCGAAGAAATTTCGCCTAATTTAAGAAACCACCCTTGGATTAAATTCATAAACCTAAATCTGAATCGTGACCATAGTGGCTCAAGGCTACTTCTTTTAGAAACCGGCAATGCCTTTGATGTGACAGATGCAGTATTAAAAAAAGTACGTTCGGAAACAGATCTCAAATTTTCTGGTTACACCTTTTTAAACCTACGCTGGGAAAGCGAACACACTAGAGATCTCTTTCACTATACTACTCCGCATGTTTTAGCTTTTGATGTTCTTGTAGAAACGGCCAAAGGCAAATTCCTCATACCACTACGCCTATCTAATTATTTCGCCGCGAGTGTGGTCGGGCAAGTGAGTAGAGATCTACCACCTGATAAACCATGGGAAAACGGTTTAGTTCAGTTAAAAATTGGTAGCCATTTCTTGTGGAGTGAATTGCAGATTCTGAAAAGCAAAATACGCACGAGCGAAGAGGGCCAAAATAATTTTGTGACGGATCAAATTCTCAATCAAGAACGCTCACTCACAGCAGGAAGCATGTGGCGATCGTCGGTAGTAGTAACCAGTGAAAAGGCGCCTCGATCTGCCAAAGTCTACTTTTCTAAAAAAGGTGGAGTCAATTCGGGACTTATCAAGCGCGCGAAAATGGCTTTTACGCAAACACGTATTGAACCTTTCGGCGTCAACCAATTCTTTTTGCATTCTGAATTTTCAATTCCCCCTAAATTTCAAAAGGGCGAATATTATATCTCGCGAGTGGAAGTGGAATACGAAGACAAGAAAGTCGCCGATTATGAACCCAACATTATAGAAAATGTTTCTATTAATGGTGAACCGTCTTTAGCGACTCTTACCTATGCGGGTTATTCAGGCGTCGTCATGGAGAGTCCCAAAAAGCCAGGTTATCGTCCGCGAGTGATGGTTAAAGCCGAAGGTGTAAAGAACGTACCTTACGGCGGGATCATACCACTAGTATTCAATATGGAAGGCGTCTCACGACCGCAACGCATAAGTCTACACGGGTACGTTGACTTCAAAGATAGCAAAATGAAAGTTGGCGGTCTACATGTCGACGTCTTGGCAAAAGACAGTCCCATGGTTCACCGCTTTTCCTTTGAACAGAGAGGCAATGTCTCGCAACTCATCGTCTACTTTAGAATTCCTAAATTCATCAATAATCAAAAAGTGGAGGCTTTCTATATCGACTCCATTTATCTGCAAGATGAAAATATGGCTGAATTATTTGACCCAAGTCCCATAGCCATTGGCATGGACGTCGATAATCCTTAAGTCTTAGTTGACCGACGCCCTCCTCTCACACTAAAAGACCCTAATGACCATTTTTTCTTTCAACACGGTTGGTGAGTTTCTCGAAAGTTTTCGCCAAGCTAAAAATACCAACAGGAAATTAAGTTTCGCGGAGATTTCTAAACGCTTAAATTATTCTTCTGAGCGTACCGTCGGAATGGTCTATTCGGGTAAACGCCCCGTCAGTCGCGAAATGCAAAGACGTATCGAACGCTACTTGAATATGACACCTAAAGAGGTTTCTTACTTAGATGCGCTTATTGAGAAAGCTCGACTCGAAGCTCGCGCTAAAGATACTACCAACGTGGACAAGAAAATTAAACATCTGCGACCACGCCCCAACTCCTATCAGGTGTTGTCCGAGGACACCCTTATCCAAATGGCAAAATGGTATTTTGTCGTCATCAAAAATATTGTCGGTACCAGTAAAAAAGGCGTGAGTAAGAGCGAAATTTTAGAAAGAATTGATGGCGGCATTTCAGCAAGCGAAATGGAAGCGGCCTTACAAGTTTTACTAGATCTAAAATTTATAAAGCAGGTTGAAGGGGCTTACCTTCTGACCTCGAACAAATACTTCACCACCCGTTTTGATGTACCTTCAAAAAGCGTCAGAGAGGCGCACAAACAGATGATTGCACGTGCTGAAAAGGCGATCGATGAACAGAGTCTGTTAGATCGCGAGTTCATCACCAAAACTCTTATCGTTTCTGCCGATAAAATTGCGCAAGCAAAGGAACGTATTCGTAGTTTTACTGAAGAACTTTCTGATGATCTCATCAGCGACCCCGGTGACGACGCTTCTGTTTATCAATTTTCAGTGCAATTTTTTCGTCAAGCCAAATCCAAGAAAATCTCCCGATGAAGAGGTCTTTCACCGGGAGTAAGAATTAATTCTTTTTAAATGTACTTTTTCTGGAGGGATAGTCTTTGTTGGTGAAGCTGTAGCTAGTATCCGATAGCACTTCCAAAATAAAACTGTAGTCATAAGTACCTTCACAAGTAGCATCTTTACACTTCATAGTAAAAGATCCACTTGAACAGGGTGATTGAATTGTGACTTTAACTTCTTTTAAGGCTGAGCCTTCGTGTTTAGCCTCAATTTTTTGCGGGCAGAAACCATAACCTTCGGTCACTTTATACATACCGTCTTCAAGTTTAACTGGTGGAAGTGGGCAAAGTTTTCCTGAGATAATTTCTTCGGATGTTGCTTCCATACGAGTAAAATCTTTACAAACGACCGAAAATTTATTGTCAGAAATTCTTTGAATGGACAAGATGCCTGTAGACTTTGTCGACGTGCGATTTGGACAAACGTTATTGAGCTCCAAATCAAGAGCAGTTACAGTTTCGCGATTGCCATTCGTGCACACAACATCATAAGTTCCGTTGGCATTGGCCTGCATAACCGCAATTTCACGGGCAGCATAGTATTCGCCTCGAGTGTCTACCATCTCTGCGTGGGCGACAGACGAAAGCAAAACAAAAAGCAAAGTCATTTTTGATTTCATAGGGGTCTCCTTAATAATAACTTCTCTCCATTGAGAAGGTGTATTAAGCGTCAAAGAAAATAAATTCATTGTAAACGGCAATGGTAGGTTTAGCGGGTAAATTGAAAAATAAACCGCACAAGATGTGCTCTCGCAATTCCCCTTTTTGCATCTCCTGTATCCTAAAGTTTTCCATAAATATCAATTATCATACCAATACCAACTATAAATTTTTAATATATTATCACTTCCGCTATATTGCCCTCAATTCGGTGGCATAAAGGCCACCTTAAATCCTGAGGAGGAAGTATGAAACATTTTTTGATAGTCATTGGAGTATTGGCGACAACGAGCTTACAGGCGGCAACTTTAGTCGATGAAACTTTTACAGCGACATTTTCTGATTACAAACAGTTCGATAACGTAGTCACGTGCAACCCTGGTTACCAAGGACCCTACGCAACGGCAGATGTCATCACTATTCGAGCACACGCCATCGATACCGGTTTGACGATTTCCGATAATTTTACAGCTCATTCACATATTGGCTTAGTCAGTGACTCGCGCACAGTCGGGGGGAAAAGATCGTATGAGGCGGGTTGTAAACCGGCGATGGATAAAATAAGAGCGGCTATCTCGGGTAAAGAAATGGTGACAGTGAAAGTTCACCGAACCGTGACTTCAAGTATTAATCGAAATGCTCGAGTGCAACGAAAAGTAGATGGTGAGGTTTTAAGGGTAAATTACCTAACGACCGAGCAAAACTACGAATCGCTTCATTTCCAGTTAGGTGAGCTCGACTTTGCTGCAGGCCAACTGCAAAATGGCAGAACGAGAGCAGAGCAATAATTTCTTGAAAAGGAGCGATAGGTTGACTCGCTCCTTTCGCCAATGCATAGATAATGTGACTCTTGATCGACGCAAAAGGAGAATCACATGAAAAAAATTTTAGCTTTATCTTTACTTGCCGCTGTCGCCAAAGCGGATCAAATCATTACATTGGGTCAAAATGAAATTCAGGCTGCTAATTTTATTGCTCAATGCGCGAAGGAACTAGCGGATCAAAACTTTATCGTAGTGAGTGGCCACCGCAGTACACACATTCAAGGATTGGCTTACGCCTACACTTTAAAAAATTCTGAAGGGAAAGAACTTTCCTTGGCAATAAGATGGCCAAAAGATACTCGTAAATACGAGTGTCAAATCGTAAAACCTAGATAACCGATGTGAGGACCTCGCCTCTTCCATCAAGGCATATGTTCGTGGAGATAAACACTGGCAAATAAAATCTCAATTCTTTTTGATTTAGACGGCACCATCACCGACCCTTTTTTGGGAATCACCAACTGCATTAACTACGCACTCGAAAAATTAAATGTTCCTACTCCTGATAATTTGCGCTGGTGTATAGGACCACCTCTTTTGGATTCATTTAAGAAGTTATTAGCGGGAAATGAAAACCTTTCAGCACAAACGGCCGTAGATCTTTATCGCGAAAGATTTTCCACTCAGGGAATGTTTGAAAACCAAGTGTACACTGGCATTGAGGAAATGTTGCAAGCTTTACGCGCCGAAGACTATCGCCTTTTTATTGCGACCTCAAAGCCGCAAGTTTACTCCGTCAAAATCATCGAACACTTTGGATTGACTAAATACTTTGAAAGCGTTTATGGATCAGAGTTAGATGGTACACGCACTGACAAGAGCGATTTGATAAGGCATATTTTGGAATCTGAAGGAATCAGTCCGACTCACACCCTAATGATTGGCGATCGCAAGTACGATCTTATTGGGGCCAAGAAAAACAATGTCAGACCCGTAGGAATTAGTTGGGGCTATGGAGATATTTTTGAACTGGAAAGTGAAAACCCTGCGGCCATCTTTCATCATCCTCAGGAACTAACCGGATATCTATTATCTCAGCAAGTGTTATGAACAAGATAATTTTCGTCCTTCAAGATTGATGAAGGCCCTACATAACAATTGAATATGGTTTCAAACGCAATTTCATTCAAAGCATTTCAAGATAATTAAGATTATTTCTCTACGTGATGGCAATCCCTAAGGCCGCCCGCTATTTTCTCACTCTTGAAACCAAAAGCAAATGCACTAAATAAACCCGCTACCATTAAAAGAACACCAGCCCAGCGCTGACGATTTGGTAAATTGGAAGCAATTAGCTTTCGCAAAAGCTGACTACTTACACTCAAGAGAGGAGTGCTACCTAACCAAAACGCAAACATGTAGGCGGCACCTCGACCGCTGCTTCCCGTGGCAACGGCGCCCAAAAGAAAACTGTAAAGGTGACCACAAGGGAGGAGCACCGTGAAAAATCCAGCCATGGCCGCATTTAACCACATGTGATCTCGAGAGACTTTTGCGTGGCGCCAAATCGAAGACAAACTGCGATTTAAAAATGTTGGTAAAACAAAATGCAAAGGTTTTCCGACCCAGGCTCTGTATCCATTTACAATTAACAGCAAAGAGATGCTCATAATCGAAATTGTTGATAACCATGTGGAATTCACACCTGCGAGTACGACACTGCCAAAAGCGCCGACAATAGCTCCAACAGTAGTGTACGCAATCATTCGCGCAATTTGGTAAGCCAGTAAATCATTCGGTGTGCGCGCGAAGTTTAATACCAAAGGTCCACACATCGACAGGCAGTGTGGGCTACCGATAATCCCTGCGACAAATACCGAAACCGGAATAACCCATAAAAACTCATGAGAAAGGGCCGACAAGCAATACCTCCTTCTCAAACGAAATTTCGGAATCTTTGGAAGTGGCTTTAACTATCAAGCGAAGTGTACGTTGGCCGTTACTTAGAGCCGCTTTGGGAAATCGGACAAAGAAGTCTGTTTGCACAACTTTCCCAGCGGAAACAGAAAAGGAAGACATAGCACTAATAATCTGCAAATTAGCGATCAGATCGACAGGCTTTAGATCCATGTTGTAATGAATGCCACTTTGATTGCTGAGTTCGAGTTTAAAATGGTTGGTAACTATCTCTTCTCCATTGTCGCTGATCTGCACGGTGTAAGGCGAGTCCTTAGCACGTAAAACCTGCACGTCGATAGGCTTCATAAAGTAAAGGGAACCAAATAGAGCTGAAAGAGAAATCACACAAAGAAAAAGATAAATCGAAGCACGCCACTCGATACGAAATTTTGTTTCCGATGCATCAAGGCGTTCATAGCGGATCAAGTTGGCAGGTTTTTTTAGCTTTGCCATCACTTCGTTACAGGCGTCAATACAAGATGTACAGGCAATGCATTCCATCTGTAATCCGCGACGAATATCAATTCCAGTGGGACAAACTTTTACGCAGCGGTAACAGTTGACACAGTCTCCAAGTTTCGAGTTCTCGTTTTTAGCTTTCTGTTTTGCTTCGGCGCTGAACCGCGGCTCTCCGCGATTCACATCGTAAGCGACAACCAACGATTGGCGGTCCATTAAAACTGACTGGAAGCGACCGTAGGGACAAACTATGGTACAGAACTGTTCACGAAACCAACCAAAATCAAAAAGGATTAAACCGCTAATAAATGCCATTAACAAAAAGCTGGACCAGTTTTCCAGAGGTGATTTCTGCATTATTTCGGCAAGACGATCTGTACCAATCAGAAATGCTAAAAGGCTGTGGCTAATAATTAACGCTACCAAGGTAAAAAGCGACCATTTAAAAATGCGTTTGGAGATCTTTTTTAATCCCCATGTGGCTCGCTGAAGTTCCTTCTGTGCTGATGCGGGTCCGTCTATCCAGCGCTCGATACGACGAAAAACACCGTCAATAAATACTGTTTGTGGACAGGCCCACCCGCACCAAACGCGGCCAAAAAGTGCGGTTGCGAAAAACAAGCCGAAGGCGGCGGCGGCAAATACGAAAAGTAAAAGTGGCGCATTATGTGCTCGCAATGACAACCCAAAGATTTCAAAATGCCGACGACCAATATCTAGTAGAAGTGCTTGATGACCGTTAATCTTAAACCACGGTAGTGCTAAAAAAAATAAAACAAGAACGAATTGCACTTTGGTGCGTAAGCTTCGATAAATGCCACGGACGTCAGCCGGGAAAACATAAACTCGTCTTCCCGTAGCATCGGTCGTCGACAAACGATTAGGATGAAGTTCGAATTCGTTCGTTACCACACTAGTCCTTGAAATCTTGTTTTTCCCCTTGTGGAGCTTTGGCTCCTGCAGGGTTGCTTCCATGGAGTGTGTGAATATAAACTGTCACATTACGAAGATCCTCAGGACTTAGCACTTGTCCCCAGGGTGGCATGCCTTTCTCGGGAACCCCGTTAGTAATAGTCTGAGCAACGTCGCTCATGCTCCCCTTACCGTGAATCCAAAAATCATCTGTCAAATTTGGACCAATCACGCCTTGGCCTTTGTCACCATGGCAAGCCGCACATTTAGCGGTAAAAATGCCAGCTCCAAGCTTTACTTTTTCGACGTCTTTTACTACTGCGGCAAAAACATCTTCTCCGGCGGCGGCAACTGCGACAGGTTTCAACTTTTCGATCCGCTCTAGTTCTTCGGCCAACTCTTGATTAGGACTTGGTCCATATCCAGTCATGTAGTAGGCAACGTACCACGCAGAAAAAATAATTGTACCAAATAATATTCCCAACCACCAACGAGGTAGAACGTGATCAAGTTCTTTGATGCCGTCATAGTTGTGATCTAATAATAAACTTTCTTCACCTTTCAGTACACCGTCTTTAGGTCCATTCGTATCGCTCATCTGCGTTCTCCATCCGTTAAGGGAAGTAACTCCATTTTCTTATAAACTTTCTGTGTGGATCTCATATTCACTCTTAAAAGCAACAACACGAAAAAGGAAAAAAAGATTATCAATGCTGTTGTTGGCAACCAAGGCCATGGAAATAGGCTTAAAATTTCTTGTTTCATTTTTTTACCTCTTGGCTTTCCGCCTGCAGTAATTCGCGGCCTTTGCCGAGACGTTGAAGATAAGCAATCAACGCAATTATTTCACGTTCTTCAAGTCCCTTTATTTGCGAGTCATTAGCCAAACCTTTTGCAATTTGTAATGCTTGTTCTTTGGCGGCCTGCGCAGCTTGCGACACTTCTTGTTCAGAATAAGGTACACCGAGAAATTTCATAACGGAAAACTTCTTCTCTAAACTACCAAAGTCAGTTTTCTGATCAAATAACCATGGATAAATCGGCATAATCGAATTTGGTGTAACAGAGCGTGGATCTAACATGTGACGATAATGCCAGAGATCAGGATACTTGCCGCCAACGCGAGCGAGATCTGGTCCCGTACGTTTGGAGCCCCACTGAAAAGGTCGGTCATACATTGACTCTTCAGGTAGCGAGGTTTTGCCGTAACGAAGAACGTCTTCCTTTAAGGTCCTAATCATTTGTGAATGACAAGTGTAACAACCTTCGCGCACATAGATATCACGGCCCGCCAGTTCCAAAGCGGTATAAGGTTTCACTGTGGGAGCAACCGGCGCATAAGTGTGAACAATCAAGGTTGGTAGAATTTCAATGACGGAGCCGACGAGAATAGCAATCAATGTCAGGACTGAGAATGTGGGCATCAATGATTCAAGTCTTCGATGCCACGTGGAAGTGGCATGTTGAACAACTTCACTTGCAGGCGCACGAAATACCTCTTCGGGTAAATTTTTAGGCGCTAACTGCCACGTTTTGTAAAGGTTCCAACACATTATAAGGAAGCTAGCTAAGAACATTGTTCCGCCAATAGCACGCACCCAATATAGAGGAACGATACGCACAACGGTTTCAGCAAAGTCGGGATAAATCAAATGCCCGCGCTCGTCGATGTTACTCAACATCAAGCTTTGGGTAATTCCTGATGTCCACATCGAAATAAGATAGAGCAAAATGCCAACCATTCCGACCCAAAAATGAACGTTTGCAAGTTTTTTGGAATAGAGCTCGGTGCGTAGAACTTTTGGAACTAAATAATAAATCATACCGAAAGTTAAAAAGCCATTCCAGCCAAGTGTGCCGCCGTGAACATGCGCGATGATCCAGTCAGTGTAGTGACCGACGGCGCTTACAGATTTGATGGACAACAGAGGTCCTTCAAAGGTTGCCATTCCATAAAATGTAATCGCTGCTGCCATAAATTTTAAGACTGGTTCGGTGCGAACTTTGTCCCAACAGCCACGCAAAGTTAAAAGTCCGTTGATCATCCCCCCCCAACTCGGTGCCCATAACATTACGGAGAAAACCATTCCCAATGTTTGTGCCCAGTCAGGTAAAGCGGTGTAGAGCAAATGGTGTGGGCCGGCCCAAATATAAATAAAAACCAATGACCAAAAGTGAACAATCGATAAACGATAACTGTAGACGGGGCGATTTGCGGCCTTAGGCAGGAAGTAATACATGAGACCAAGAAATGGCGTTGTCAGAAAAAAAGCGACCGCATTGTGACCGTACCACCACTGCACCAACGCATCCTGAACGCCGGCGTAGACAGGGTAACTTTGAAACCACGAAACGGGAATTTCGATAGAATTAACAACGTGAAGTACTGCCACCGTTAAAATGGTGGCAATGTAAAACCAAATTGCAACGTACATATGACGTTCACGCCGACGGGCGAGAGTTCCGAAAAAATTAATTGCGAAAACAACCCAAACGACGGTGATCGCCAAATCGATTGGCCATTCCAATTCCGCATATTCTTTACTCTGAGTAATTCCCAGAGGCAAAGTGATCGCCGCTGCTAAAATTATAAGTTGCCAACCCCAAAAATGGATTGCACTCAGGAGGTCACTGAAAACGCGTGTTTTACACAAACGCTGGGTCGAGTAATAAATACCCGCAAAGATCGCATTGCCACCAAACGCGAAAATCGCGGCATTGGTATGCAGTGGGCGCAAGCGACCAAACGTCAACCAGCTAAGACCGAAGTTTAAATGCCAATTGGCGAGCTGGAGCGCAGCCAAGACTCCAAGTAAAAAAGCGACACCTCCCCATACCACCGTCGCTAAGGTAAACTTTTTCACTATCTCATCATCATACGTGTACGTTTGTTGCGAATGCATTCTACTTCCCTTTCTTTCGAACATTTAAATCATCATCTAAAAGCATGCGATAGGCGGGCGTCGACAAATCATCAAACTGTCCTCGCCACGAGGCGATCACAAAAGCAACCGCAAATCCCCCACCCAGTAAAAGTGCGATAGGTAAAAGAAAATAAATAATATTCATTTTTCACCTTTCGCGAGCTGAGCTCCCGTCCAAAGAGCTGACAGCAAAATTGTAACGGAACTTATTGGCATAAGCACAGCTGCCCAAAGTGGTTTCATCATTCCACTCATCGCCAAGTAACCACTTAGTAAATTAAAGGCGCCGGAAAAAATCAAATTTCGATAAATGGCTTTCTTTGTCATATGCGCGATTCTAAAAAGCTGCGGAATTGCTAACAGATTTTTTTTTGTTAAATAGACATCAGCGGCACGCAAACTCACATCAAGACTACCACAAACCGCAATGCCAACATCGGCCGTAGCCAAAGCCATGGCGTCATTCGCGCCATCCCCGATCATCACAACGCCTTCGCCAAATTTTTTAATTAGCTCTGACTTTTGCTCAGGAGACATTTCGAAATGAGTTTCTTCCTGCTTGAAGCCGACAGCTTTGGCACATTTCTCGGCAACATGCCGCCGATCGCCAGAGACAAGTTCTGAAAGAAATTTCTGCCGGCGAACCCATGATAAAACTGATGGAGCATCCTCACGAACTTCGTCCCCTAACTCGAAGGTAGCGACCAATTCATCCTCTTCAAATAATCCGTAGGAAGAGCGAATTAAACTCTCCACGGTACTGCTCACGCTCACAGTTCGAGGCTTCAGAGAATAGCGTCGTCCAGAAATTTCTCCGCAGACACCGCCTGATTTAATCATCGCAATCTTCTCTGGTGTCTTTGCTTCAACTCCAAGCTTAGATAAATATTTACTGATTGTCTGCGCTACAGGGTGTGACTGATTTTTTTCTAGACCGAAAGCAATTTCCAAATACGCGGGATTGTCGCAGTTTACTTTAAGCACCGACATCTGGCCCGTCGTCAGCGTGCCTGTCTTGTCAAAGAAAACTGCACGCGTGTTCCATATCTTTTCGAAGACATCAGCACTTTTTACCACAATGCCATTGAGAGCCGACTTGCGAATAGCTAAACTCATCGAAAGTGGAATGGCCATTCCGAAAACACACGGACAAGTCACAATTATTAAGGCAAGCGTTCGCGAAATTCCTTCCTGTAGATTTATCGACCAAAAGTATGTCAATAATCCAGTCGCTAGTAAAAAGACGATTGTCACGAACCATTTTGCAACATGGTCAGCTCCCCGTACAAATTCTGATTTTTGCTGACTTGCTCTCTCCGTATCTCGAAGAATTTGTGCCAATCGGGTTTTATTAGGAGAATTTTTTACTACTAAATCCCAATTTCCCATTAGATTTTCGCTGCCAGCTTCGACGAAATGACCGGAGAATATGGAGATCGGTTCACTCTCACCGGTCAGAACCGAAGTATTAATGACGCCGTTACCACTAACAACATTGCCATCAACCGGAATCATTCGTCCTATGCCAACTCGAATGCGATCTCCTTCGACAAGCGCCGCAGAACTCACTGTAGAAATGTGCCCATTTTTCTCAATTTTTTCTACGGAAGTAAGTAGTAATTCATTCTCAAGATTGCTCGCTCTCAGTTGACTGTTTTGAATTCCCTTCAAAAGGAAACGACTCGAAAGTAGCAAAAGAATCAGCATTGCTAGCGAATCAAAGTAAACTGTAGGTTGTGACTGGACTAAACCCCAAAAACTAGCAACGATGCCTGCCAAGATCGCCACAACAATAGGAACATCGATGTTAAGATGGCGAGTTCGAAGAGCAACAAAGACATTTTTGTAAAATGGCCAGGCACAAAACGTAAGAACCGGCAGGGCCAAGGCTGCTGTAAGCCAATGGAACTGCGTAGCCAAAACACCCTTCGCTCCGGCATAATTGGAAACCGCTAAAATCATGATATTACCTGTTGCTGCCGCGGCAATTCCGATACGTACCAAATCCATTCGTCGTTCACGAGTTTGCAATTGCTCGGTAGACTCATTCTCACTTAATAAGTGGATGCTATAACCAAGTTGAGCTAGGGTGGCAGCAATCTTTGCAAACGAACCGTTTGGTTGCCGCTTAACCGTAATGGTAGATGTCGACATGTCGATTTTAGATTGGACGGCGTCTCCACAAAACTGGGGCAATTGCTCAAGCAGCCAAAGACAGGCCGTGCAATTTAACCCTTCAATATAAAATCGTAGCCACAGTCCATCGCTACTTGCCTTATTTAAAAACAAAGATTCTTCACAAAATTCATAAGGAGTTTTGAAACTTGTGACCGGCACAGGACAAGACAGAGGGTCACTATCACGAATCTTATAAAAGCGATCGAGGCCATGACCATGAATTAGGCCATAAACAAACTCGCATCCAGCGCAACAAAATGATTGCCAAGACGAAGGTATAAATTGTGTACCACAATGAGCACACCGCGAATTTAAAGAAACAGTTTGTTCCACAAAAAGGGACATTGCACGTCACATGCCGGTGATTTTTGCGGTATTTTGAGACACTTCGACATAAATCTGAGCCAAGTTGGCGACGTCAATGACAAGATGACAAAGGCCTGGAACAACAGTCTCTAAACAATTGATTAGTAGGTTTTATAAAAATATAATTAGGTCTAAGCAGGTCAACCAATGGCTGATAAAAAAGTAATACCCGACAGCACTGCCGTTCGTGTCGCTTTATGGCGAGCGATGCATGTTCAAATCGATCCACCTCCGCATGTCCTTAATGACGAAGTTGGCCTCCACCTTATTGCACCCGCTGAAGGTTGGCGCAACCGTCCCGACATGCATCCACAAGGCACGAGTCGCTTTCGCGCATCTATTGTGGCTCGAGCACGCTTTATCGAAGATTTGGTCATTGCTCAGATGGCGCAAGGACTTTCTCAATATGTGATTTTGGGCGCAGGTTTAGATACCTTTGCACAACGCCGGCCAGAAGTGGGCGCGAAACTAAAAGTATTTGAAGTTGATCAACCTGAAACTCAAAAGTGGAAAAGACAAAGACTCGAGGAAATTGGCTTTAACATTCCCGATTGGTTATGTTTTGCACCCGTTAATTTTGAAAACAAAACCTCGCTCTGGCGCGAACTTGAAAATGCCGGTTTCAATCGAAGAAAGCCAGCGCTCATCTCTTCTCTTGGCGTAAGTATGTATTTAACAAGAGATGCAATCAAAGAAACCTTGAAGGAGATGGCTCAATTAGCGCCCGGTTCAACTTTTGTAATGACCTTTATGTTACCAATCGATCTCGTCGATGAGGAAGATCGCTTTGGTTACCAAATGGCAGAAAAAGGAGCCCGCAATTCTGGAACTCCTTTTATTAGCCTCTTTCCGCCGGAGGAGATGCTTTCTCTGGCGCGCGAAGCAGGTTTTAAAAAAGCGGAACACTCATCTACAGCAAGCCTTACTCCTCGCTATTTTTCGGGACGCAACGACGGCCTTCGCCCATCGACAGGCGAAGAATTATTAGTGGCAACGACGTGACGTATCACTGTTTAACTTCATCTACAGTGTGGTAGTAACCTGGCAGCTTAGAAACTCAAACAAATCCTTTTTCGGTATCTTTTGCAAATCCTTTTTAATCCAGAGATCAACACTACCTTTTAAACTCGCGCTCATCTCCTTTCTGATTTTACCTAGAAATCTAGGTTCTGCGACAACCGTCAAAGAATCGAAACTGTTTTTGACTTTCTCACCATCCAAATATTTAGCGACTATTTTTGCAAATTGAATATCAGCTTGCTCGCGCGGATCATGCCTTTTTGGCTTGCCATAATGGATAGAACCCCTTTTTCCTATTGATTTAATTCCGGTTCCTGCTTGCTTTCGAACTAGATCCCGCCGTTTTTCAGTAGCAAGCGGGTTTACCAATGATTTGAGCAAAGTTAACGATTTCTTCTTGTGCGAATTGACAAAAATTCTAGCTTCCTCTTGGCTTCCGACTACAAACCAGTGCATGGTGGCCTCCCCTTTTATTGTAACTAGATGAGCAAGATTCATTCCGCCTCAACATTCAAATTAGACGCACACATTTTAAATTCTCTGCCATTTTGTCATATTTAGTTAAAAGACGTCTCACCAGGGCAAAAGGCGTTGATTGTAAAACAGGGATAAATGGCATTGACCTTGCTTTACTGTGTTTTACTTAGCGATGGATCCATCCATTGAGCGAATAAAAACTGAGAGGTGATCATGAAGACTAATTTATTACTCGCCTTACTTTTTTGTAGTGCAGCGTATACGCAGGACAAATTAGCAACGAGCCCAGATTTAACAGAGAACGAGCGTCACATTCAAACACATGAGAAGATGGCAAAGGCACATCAG
Source organism: uncultured Bdellovibrionales bacterium (assembly GCA_964415155.1). Taxonomy (GTDB): domain Bacteria; phylum Bdellovibrionota; class Bdellovibrionia; order Bdellovibrionales; family SG-bin7; genus CAYPZY01. Next base: position 2,682 of record CAYPZY010000004.1, on the reverse strand, counting down.
CAGGCGGCCGATTGTTTGAAATCAGGAAAATCGACAAGTGATTGTCGACAACAATTCCAAGATGAATGCAAACATTTTGCTGGTGATGGTAGATGTAACGGTTGGATGAAGCATCGAGGGATGCGGCATTGGGAAAAGTAGAATCTTTGATTTAAACGAAAGCAACTTGCCCTGGCTTTTGCCAGGGCGTCCTTTTATTTCGCTCGAAATAGTTGCTTTATCGTCGGACTGTATTCTCGCGAAAAAAATGCTAGGTAGGTTTCTAGAACCCCTAAAACTATTGCGAGAGGAAGGCCATCGGGGGCGAGAAACGCGTGTACCAAAAATATATTTAAGACAATTGGTGCCAACACCACCAGAGCCAACGGCACATAGAAACCACTCAAAAGAAGTAAACCACAAATAATTTCTGTGGGCTTGAGCAAAAGAAAAAAATATTTTGTCGCGGCCATCCCTTTAAAGAAATCAGCCATCGGTCCCTCTAAAGGTGGTGGGGTTGTAAAGAAAAATGCAATCCCTGCACCGGTAAACACCAAACCCATTAAAATTCGTGCGATCAATGTCAGTTTGCCCATTAAAACCTCCGCTTACTAAAAGCATGGCAAAAGCAAAAACCAAAGTAAAGTGAGAGTGCTTCGTGGTCTAGGAAACTAGGTATATCGACAACGAAAACCTCAAGCTCGAACTGCTAATGAAGAAGTAATTAAGCTTTTTCTAAATAATCTTCCAACTTATCGAGCGATCCAGTCCAACCCATATTCATACCGCTTTTTGAATTGGTAAAGGTTTCCATTTCTTCGCGGGAAACATCACCGACAACTTCCCAAGTAATGGTCACACGCGTTTCATCGGGTGATTCCTCAGCAAGAGTAATGGTCGTGAGCATCGTCTCAGGCCAGGTGGGAGCCATAGGATGACGAGAGATATTGCCGTTTTCATCGCAAAAATTTTGGGTGTAAACGATGCGATCAAATTTTTTAATCTCTTTGTAATGGGCCTTGCCGTACATTTTTACGCCGGCATCATTGGACATGACGTAGAACGAAGACCCACCCGGCTTAATATCAGCGTTAATGTAGGACATATTAAAACCCGTCGGCGGAACCCACTTTTCTAAGTGTTTCGGATTGGTCCACAACTCAAACATCTTTTCAATGGGAGCGTCAAAACTGCGATTAATAATAAACTTTTCTTCGTTCTTGGTTTCTTTGGCCAAAAACTCTCCCAATCTATCCCAGGTCGAATTCCCATTGGCTTTTTTGATAAATTTCTTAGTTTCTTCGGCCGCCTCTGGGGTAGCTAGGCGCATGATCATTTCCATTTTGGTTTTGCCTTTGGACTCAACGAAATGCACGCTGACCCTAAATAACGGAGGTCTATCGTCACTACCCCCGTGATCGTAAACTAGACGCGAATATTTTTCGACCTCGTAATAAACTGTGTTATTGGGGTAATCAACACCGTCGGGTCCGTGCATGGTGTACTTCCAATGACCCCCGACTCTAAGATCTTTACTATGTGTTGTGATAGTAAAACCACGTGGGCCCCACCAGTGGGCCGCTTTTTTTGGATCGGTCCATGCCTCCCAGACAACTTTGACAGGAGCATCGTAAAGACGAATTATTTTAATTTCGTTTGATTTATTTTTTGCCATGTTTTTTCCTTTTCAAGTGTTTTTTTGGCGTTACGGTTTTTAAATATTCTTCTAGTCTATCAAAACTTTCTTCCCAAAATTGACGATACTGATTTACCCATGAGTCCACATTTTTTAGTGGTGTGCTATTGAGTTTACATGGTCGCCATTGAGCTTCTTTCGTTTTGGTAATTAATCCAGCTTTTTCTAAAACCTTTAAGTGTTTGGTGATGGCAGGCAAACTCATTTCCTTAAGGAAAGGAGCAGCCAGATCTGTGACATTTGCTTCGCCCTTTGATAAACGCGCGAGCATCGCCCTGCGTGTCGGGTCTGCCAGAGCGGCGAATGTTTGACTTAAAGTGTCTGTCATATTCTCTTTCATCCGTTTCATTTATTAATTAACTATTCGGTTAATTAACCAATAAGTTAAATATACTTGTTTTTGAAGGTAGTGTCAATAGCTGCACCTAAGTGTTTGTTACGCTTAGAGAAAATCATGACGTCTCCTTTTGAGACATTCGTTTAAAGCGAATACTTTGATTGGATTTATCGTCTTTCAGAAGAATTCCCAAAAAGTTATAATCTTCTTACAAAGGAGTGATTCGTGCCGAGCTTTATTTCTCAAATCTCCGTCGCCCCTGCTTGGTTATGGATTTCATTTTCCATCGGCATCGTAGTACTTTTACTCGTCGACTTGAGTCTTTTTGGTAGAGGCCATAAGATTTCACGCAAAACAGCTCTCATCGAAAGCAGTCTCTGGATTAGTATCGCTCTCGTTTTCAATTTATGGTTTGGATCAACATATGGTACAGAGCCAGGGCTTGAGTTCTTAACAGGCTACCTTGTTGAAAAGAGCCTTAGTGTCGACAACCTTTTCGTCATCCTTCTTATTTTTGGCTCTTTGCGGATTCCAGCTCAGTTTCAACATCGCGTGCTGTTTTTTGGTGTTCTTGGCGCCGTTGTCTTACGAGCGTTTTTTATCATCGTCGGAGCCCGGTTACTACACCACTTTCATTGGGTACTTTATCTCTTTGGGGTGATCCTTGTCG
>CAYPZY010000003.1:0-29822 GCA_964415155.1 uncultured Bdellovibrionales bacterium | reverse complement strand
TCTGCTAAGACTGCAACAGAACGACGGGACAAGTTCTGTGAATGCACAATGTAATTGATAACTGTCTTAGCAATGGACCTCGCCGCCAATTTAGACTGTAAGGCAAAACGTACGGTAAAATCGAGATCAGCGATATATCCTGCCTTCTCATCAAAGAAGCCAATTTCGTCAAACACACTTTTTCGCACCATCAATCCTGAGGTTCCAGGAGTCCATCCTAACATCGTCGGTAGTTTTTCATTTTTTCCCTTAAACGGGTTGCGAAATGCAACAGTTCTCTGTACTCCATCTTTGTCACACACGGCGTGTTGTCCCCAAGCCATTCCCGTACTTACATCAGCTTTCATGGTGTCCGCGAGCGTGCTTAACCAGTGCGGTAGAGCGATGTCATCGTGATCAAGAAAAGCGACGAGTTCTCCAGTCGCATTCTCCGCTCCCATGCTCATAGGAATTGCTGGCCCACCGGTATTAGCCTTTGTTTTAAGAAAACGTAAGCGAGGATCCTTCAAGGAATTAACAATCTCCGCTGTTCCATCGGTGGAGCCGTCGTCAACGACAATCACTTCAATATTTTGATAATCTTGGTTAAAAATACTTTGGAGTGTTGCTACAATATATTGGGCGCGATTAAATGTGGGAGTGACGACAGTGACCTTCATATTTATCTTTTTCAATTCTACCGAAAAAGTGGAATTGGGTAAGTCCCGCCCTAGACCTTAGGAGTGCACAGCTTTGCGATTGGCTTATATTGTTAACAACCCCGATTTTTTTCTTTCTCATCGCCTTCAATTGGCCCTTGATGCGAAGAAGAGTGGTTGGCAGGTCTACGTGGTATGTCCCGAAGGAGGATCGCAAGAAAAGATCGAGAAGCTTGGCTTTACCGTTACCAATTTTTACTTGGAACGAAAGAGCTTGAATCCGTTTGTTGAGGTAAAGACCTTAATCTCCTTATTTAGGACGCTTCGGGTTCTCAATCTTGATATTATTCACGCCATTGGAAGTAAAGCGATCATCTATTCCTGTCTCTTGCAAAGCTTTTTAAAAGTTAAGAAAGTGGTTGGGACACTCACCGGTTTGGGTTACGTCTTTACCAAACCAGGAATTGCTGGAGGTTTCTGGCGATTTATCGTTGGCAGTCTTTATCGATTGTCGCTTTCATCCAAAAAAACATTTGTTATTTTTCAAAACTCCGAAGATATGAAGCTGTTTTTGCAAAATCATTGGCTTGAAGAGTCGCGGGCTACTCTTATTAAAGGGTCGGGCGTCGATTTACAAAAATTTTTTGCAACTCCTGAGCCCGCGGGAGTTCCTCGCATTTTGTTTCCTGCGCGGATGCTTAAGGATAAAGGCCTTGTTGAGCTGGTCGCCGCTGCTAAACATTTAAGAGGAGAAAATTTAAAATTCGAACTTATTTTAGCGGGAAGTATCGATGCCAACAATCCCTCTGGTGTATCATCAAAAGAAATTGCCGAGTGGGAAGATCAGGGGCTTCTTAAATGGGTGGGCTTTCAGTCGGATATGTTCTCTCAATATAGGGAAGCAAATATTATCTGCTTACCTTCTTATCGCGAGGGACTGCCGCTTTCTTTATTAGAAGCCAGCGCCTGCGAGAGAGCGATTGTGACCACTGATGTTCCTGGTTGTCGTGAAATCGTCGAACACCAAGTAAATGGCTTATTGGTACGCCCGCGCGACGTTGAAGATTTAATAGCAGCACTCAAGCAACTGATCGTTTCCCCTGAACTAAGACGAAAATATGCTAAGGCGGCTTACGTGAAAGTATTAAGTGGCTATTCCATTGACCACGTCATAAAGGCCACAAAAAAAATCTATCTAGCGAACTAATCTTTCTAATTTTTCAAAAGGTAATGGTCGTATCAACAGAACTGAAAAACCAGAGTAGCTGAGGACACCAAGTGCGATTTTAACAGCGAAAATTAGTTGCCACGATAACCCTAAGGTTTCACAGCCAAGCTGGGCCAGGTAAACGGTGGCCATCATTAAGAAGCAACAAATAAAAATTGGCAGGTTTTCCTTCAATGTTTTTCGAAATGAAAGATTTGTGAATCGGTGAGCAAAATAGAGAGCGGGGAGAGTGAGAATGAAAGTCATGGTTAAAGCGTAGGATACGGCAACACCGTAGGCTTTATATTTAATGCCAATAAGAAAACTAAGCGCTAGCACCGCACTTGAGAAAGCCCCCCACATGAACATAGGACGACCTTGATTTGTGGCCATGTACAACCAGCCATAGGTGTTATGAAACGGTTGAAAGATTCCGGCAAATGACAACCAGTAGAGCAAAGGAATAATTTCGAGCCACTTATCTCCGTAAACTATGCGTACCAAATCGGAGGTAGTAAGAAACATTCCCGCGGCAAGTGGCGCTCCCAAAAAAACTGCGGAGCGAGTTGCTTTACGGTAAACACTGCCAAATTTCTCCTTATTGTCCTGCCATTGTGCGAGAGCCGGTATGACCACATTGGACAGTGATTGTTGTGCCAAAACAGAGGGAAGAGTCATTAGAAAATAGGCTCTCGAATAGAAACCCAATTCGGTGGCGCCGGAAAATTTTCCTACTAAAATATTGTCTAGATTGCGTGAAAAATAATTTGCCAAACTGTAGCCCGATACGTACCCGCCAAATTTTAAGAGCGGTATCGTTCCCGCTTGACTGGTCGCAAATTGTGGACGAAAACCGCTTGCATAAAAGGAAAACAGAGCACTAAGTCCTAAATTCAGCAGATTGCTAAATACCAGTGCCCAGTACTTGTAACCGTTCGCAGCTAGATAAATGGCAACGACAAGTGAAAGCAAATTCGCAATTAAATCGATACTAGCAATTTGTTTCATTCGCATTTGTCGAATGAGTAACGCTTTTGGTTGGGCGGCCAAGCCAGTAATAAAAAATGACAGGCCTAAAAGACCTGCAAGATTTGTCAGGCTACCTTGTTGATAGAACCACTCGAGGGCCGGGCCAGCAGCGAAACAACAGAGCCAGAGAATCAAACCAATGCCACTGTTGATCCAAAATAGATTATCGATCTGCTGTTTGCTGAGCGTCTTTGAACTAATTGTCGACCAAGACAAACCGAGATCCGCAAACGTTACTAAAAAAGTGGTAAATGTCGCGACCATTCCAAAAATTCCGTAGTCTTCTGGAGAAAGATATCTAGCGAGGATCGCCGTCGATACTAAATTGAGAATATTTTTACCAACAATCAGGAATAAGGACCAGAGCGCACCGATTCTAGCTAAACGGCCAATGTCTTGCTCGCGAGGAGCTAATGTTTGATCTGCACTCATGATTCCTAAAATTCTAGCGCTTTTCAAAGTCGTGTACCACCTCAAAAAAGTATAAATCTGGGCCTGGTGCCGGAAATTTTTAAGTTATAATTTAGTCATGATTGCAGTCGTCATACCATCTTACAAAGTGGTTAAACACATTTTGCAGGTGATAAGTTCCATTGGTCCAGAAGTGCAAAAGATTTATGTTGTTGATGACTGTTGTCCACAAAACTCGGGTAAGTTTGTTAAAGAAAACTGTCGCGATCCGCGCGTGAGTGTTTTATTCAATGAAAAAAATCAGGGTGTCGGTGGAGCGGTAATACATGGTTATGCGGAGGCACTCCGCGACGGTTGTACTATCGTCATTAAAATCGATGGTGACGGGCAAATGGATTGCCGGCAAATTCCAAGCCTTATTAAGCCAATCGAAACGGGGGTCGCCGATTACAGTAAGGGGAATCGCTTTTACGATGTCGATTCCCTTCGACCGATGCCGGTGGTACGCCTGCTAGGTAATGCAGGACTTACTTTTATCAATAAACTTGTCTCGGGATATTGGACTCTGTTTGATCCTACCAATGGTTTTACGGCAATTCATCGCCAGGCATTGGTTCGTCTGCCGTTTGAAAAAATAGCCAAGCGTTACTTTTTTGAATCAGATATGCTTTTTCGTCTGGGGATTATTCGTGCGGTTGTTGTAGATGTCCCGATGCCGTCTATTTATGGGAGTGAAGAAAGCTCCCTTCGTGTCGGAAAGGTACTTTTCGAGTTTCCTCCGAAATTTTTTGTGCGCTTTTTAAAGCGGCTTTTTTATCGTTATGTAGTTCGAGATTTTAGTCTTGGCACAATCTATTTGTTTGGTGGCATTTCATTTCTAAGTGGCGGGCTCGTTTACGGTCTCAAACACTTTATCTATAATTACGTTCATCAGATCACGGCGCCAAGCGGTGTTGTTATGCTCTCGGCACTACCTATCATTATAGGTTTTCAAATGATACTTTCTTTTTTAAGTTTTGATCTACTAAGTGAACCAAAAATCCCATTGCAAAATTTGATACAGAATCCTACAGACAAACCCGGTTTACATAACGTTCGCGCGGGCTGAAGTATCTTCCACTTCTTCATTTTCAGGTAATAGCACTTTTTGTTTAATCGATAGAGAGCCGAGCGGCGCATATATCAACAAAATAGTAAATAGACCGAGTCCACCGTAAAAGTACTCACCGCTGAGGCCGCCGATAAAAGCGGTCACCAATGCAGACGACAGCCCGAGTTTCAATTTGTGTTCTTCGGCAATGGCGCTGTGGGCGTGCTTCCACATACGAATGAAAATAAATAGCATGAGACAGCCACCGACAACACCTGTTTCTAGAAACATTTGTAACCAGAAATTGTGGCTACCACTGCCGGAAAGTTTAGTTTCGCCTTTACGATGGTAAAAGCCAGAACCAAAGACAAAGTGCTCAGAGAAGTGACGGAATTGCCGTTCCCACTCTCCCAAGCGGTAGCCGTCATCTATTCCAAAAATGGTATGCTTTTCCGCTTCATATCTTTTTTCGGGAAAAAGTGTCATATCAACTTGTTTGCGAAATTCGGGATTTGTAAAGTATAAGCCAACAGACGCTATGCTTGCGACACCAATAGTGCCAAGGGTTTTGGTACGCAGAATTCCGCGTTTATAACCCAAGTAAACGAGACCGCAAATTGCCGCAATCCAACCACCTCGTCCTTCAGTTAGCGAGAAGCCTAAAAGAATGGAAACCATGCTAAGTTTACATGCCAATCGCCATTTTGCCGTTCCGGTTCCCTCAAGCAAGATAGCCGAGAGGTAAACAATGAGCATCGCCATTACTGTGCTAATGAGGTTGAGCGACTTAAAGGCAGTTTGTTTTTCCCATACGGTACTGCCAGTGAAGATTCGGGACTCAACGACCACGCCCAGGGATAAAAAAAGGCAACAGCCCAAATAGGCCCAATTAAAGTCTTGGCGAATAGTAGGACTGACCAGCCGGCTTGAGATAACAAGTGGGGTAACGGCGTATAAACAAAATTTCGAAACTTTAAGGAAACTGTAAGTTACGATGTTGGTGACGTCATTATAGCTGTAGAGGAGGAAGATCAAGAAGATACCGAGCATCGCCCACACCACAAAAGCTAGGCCGGGAATAACAATGAACCGCGCATAGATCTGTTGCGTTCGCTTTTTTGGAATGACTAATAAGATCGCCAACAGAGGAACAATAAAAAAATCTGAGACCTCAAGTGTGCCATAGCCGGTATTAGCACCCAAAAAATTGGGTAAATACAAAAGCGGAATTAAACCTATCCAAAGCCACGATAGTTTCAAAAAATCACCATGTATTCAGTATATTTGCGGCAAATATTTTCGACAAGTACAGGAATCAGAATGCGTGCTGGTCTTAAGTCGGCTCCATCTGTTCAGATTGATGAAAATAAAAGATAATAGTTTAAGAGGTCTTTCGTGAAAAGAGTCGTTTGTTTATTTAGTCATTGTGATGACGAATATCTTGTTAGTGAACACTTACAAAAGTGGCGCAAAGACGGACATGATATTAAGATATTCTATCTTACCAAAGATTTAACCAATCCGGGCGTCAGGGAACAAGAGTCCACTCGATATTTGCAAAAGTTGGGGATTAAGGAACCAAATTTTTTGTATCACACTGTTGATGTTAAAGACGGCCGCTTGCCTTATCATCTCTTTGAGGTTTATCGGGAATTGCAAAATTACCTTCAGCCAGATGACATTTTATTAACTCCTGCGTGGGAAGGTGGACATCAAGACCATGATGCCACATTTTTAATTGGTTCCAAGCTTTGCGAAAGTCTTTCCAAAAGCCAGCACTGGGTATTTTCCCTTTATCATGGCGCTCGTACTTCAGGGCGATTCTTTTCCGTGGCGTCTCCTATTGTGGATCACATTATGGAATGTCACTCGATCAAAATGTCGTCACTTTCTTCTTTGCTGAATTGTATTTTGGTATTTAAGCGATATCCCTCCCAGTGGCGCTCGTGGATTGGTTTGGCGCCTCTGCTTTTGTGGGAGCGCTTGTTTAAAACCCACGAACATATTTTTCGGATTAAAGATTTTGTTATCCTCCATCGCCCACATTTGGGTGAGTTACTCTATGAACGTTATCAGCGTATGACTTGGATAGATTTCTTAGAACAAAAAAAGCGCTTCTTATCAGATAATCAGCAGTCGGCAGTTTGATGTACTCCTTTCGTCCTTTGACCGACAGTCCTCATGAAGTAAAAAAGATTTTCGAATTGATGAAGACATGTTTTCCTCAGGCGCAATATCTAACGGAAACCTATCTGCGCTGGCAATACTTGGAAAATCCAGCGGGGAAAGCTGTTGGTTTTAATGCTTACGTTGAAGACGAGTTAGTCGCTCACTACGTCACCTTGCCTTGCACTTGGAATATCTATGGCGATAGTGTCCGCTGTTTACTGTCGCTGAACACTGCCACTAAACCACAACATCAAGGTAAGGGCTTATTTAAAAAATTGGCGCAGCTCACTTATGAGGAAGGCCGCAAACGAGACTTTAAATATGTCTTTGGTGTCGGAAACAACAATAGCACGCATGGCCTGATCCATTCATTGAAATTTCAATCTCTAGGACCGCTACGGGTAATGGTGGGATTCGGAACACCACGGTTGCCCTTGCCAAAGGGTCCAATTTATCAAGACTGGAATCTTGAATCACTGAAGTGGCGGCTTGCTTGTCCAAATCGACAATACTGGATTGAAGAGCATCAGGAGAGCAATGCCATTTATACTCACGGCGGTTGGCCACTGACCAAGGTCCTTATCCATTCAACTTCTCAAAAAGTGCAGCTACCTAGAAAGAATCCATTTTCTGTTACGGTTTGGATCGGGCATCATATGCAAGCAGTCTGGCCCGTAACTATGTTCAATTTGCCGATGTTGTTGCGGCCGCGTCCACTTAATTTCACGGTGTTAAAATTAGCAGTTAATTTTGCCGACTTAAGACTGAAAGATATTGTCTTTGAAGGCATAGACTTTGATGCTTTCTAGGCGTTTGCTATAATTTCTATTGTGACAGAGAAAAAATTGCTTTTTTTGGCTCTAAATGAATTTAATATCGACCTCTTAAAAAAGGTTGTCGACGCTTATAATTTACCAAACCTAAAAAAGATTTTAGATCTTAATGCGTATCAAACACAGGCTAACGACACTTATGAATCAAATTTTTTAGAACCCTGGTCACAGTGGGTTTCAGTTCACACGGGACAACCTACTGGGGTACATAAAATTCAGCACTTAGGTGATGTTCCAAGTTTAGATTTTCCGCAGATTTGGGAAGTGCTCTCAAAAAATGGAATTAAGAGTGGAATTTGGGGAGCAATGAACGCGCAAAAAGGGAGTGCTGAGCAATGCCAATTTTTTCTCCCTGATCCATGGACTTTTTCGGAGCAGTCTGATCACGTAGAGCTCACGAAAATGTTAGGTTTTGCGCGATTTATGGCAAAGAACCGCTTACATATTTTCCAAGCGGAACTACTTAAACATTTTTTTAATTTCTTGCGCCCCATTTTGAAAAGACCAAGAATTTTAGCAAAAATTCTCTGGCGCCTCCCCAAGGTTTGTTTTTACACGTTGATCTATCGTTCTCCCTTTATGCCATTTGCTTTTACCGAGTATGCACTGGCGTTACTGTTTAACGACTATCGGCGAAAGTTTTCCCCACAATTCAGTTTTATTTTTGTAAACACGATAGCGCACTTACAACACTACTATTGGGATGGTCGCTCTCTTGATGAGAACGGCCAGTTTCGCTTGGGTTTTGCAATGGTGGATGAAGTCGTAGGAGAAGTTCTTTCGTCGTTGCGGCCTAACGAAGAGATACTCGTGGCAAACGCATTTTCCCAAAAAAATTCATTCAGTGAAGAGGTCCATATCGGCTATCGGCCGATTGACGGTAGTCGCTTTCTTAAGGCCGCAGGTTTCAATAACGTACGTATTGAGGAATTAATGACTCATGATGCGCACTTATTCTTCGCTAATGAATCGGATGCTCTTCATGCATTTGAGGCGCTGAAAAAAAGTACTGTGGACGGTCACCAACTTTACTTTGTTCAAAAAGACACTCACAATCCCAAAAAGTTATTTTTTCGCACTGAGTTTACCGGTGTAGTTGACGACAAGTCGGAAATAAAAATAAACGGCAAGATCTTGCCATTTCGTCAATACTACAGGCCTTTGGGGACAAGAACAGGAAAACACCGTCAACATGGCGATGTCTTCACGACGCTTTCCTGGTCTACAAAAAATTTAAACAACTTTGAGTTATTTCACCGAATCTTGGACTTCTACTCTATAACGAATGAGCAGTCTGGAAAAAAAGCCATTGGTTCCAGGTAAACTTAAAAGCTCAGAGTTATTAATTTGGGCCTTTTTATCTCTGGCTTTGCATTTGCCTTTTCTTTTTCATTACAAAGTTGATGAAATCGCGTCTGATGCCTTTGTGTATCACCATGTCGCCAAGAATTTCGCAGAGAAAAATGAATTTCTTTCTCAAACGGATGTTACGAAATTTTCTTTGAATAAGGAATTTCCTGATTATCCGACAAACGACGAACCGCTCCATGATGCGGGCATAGGTTACCCCTTATTTATCGGGCTTTTTTACAAAGTGTTCGGCAGCGACAGAGGTGCGCAGACGCTTGTGATGGCCCTATCAAGCGTGCTTTTAAGTTTGGCGTTTTTATGGTTTATTAGCGAGTTGGCGCTGTTCTTAAAGCTATCTCTAAAGCAAACCCGCTTCGCCTTTTTGCTAAGTTTTCTCTGGCCAAGTCATTACTTTTTACAGAACACCTATTATATTGAGACAACATTCGCCGCATTACTACTTTGCTTTTTTTCTCTCATGATGAAATATGGTGAAGAGCGATTTGTCCGTAACAGGCAAATATTTTGGTCAACGGTTGCTGCGCTTATTTGCTTGTGGCGCTTAGAAATGATTCTACCAGTTTTCGCAATCCTATTTTATTTTATAGTCGTGGAATATCGTCGACACGGTTGGGCCCAGTTGCGGCGACTTAGCACAGTTGTTTCCTTTGGTCTTATTCTATGCGCGAGTCTTCTGCCGCTTGCTCGCAATTATCATAATTACAAGGAAGTCATTCCACTATCTTCGATTTCGGGTCGTACTCTTTGGTTGGGAACTATCTGTTCCGATACTTTTTACTTTACTGGTGAGAATCGTCCCATCCTTTTAAAAAACTATGTGCCCGGTCATCCTAAAGCCACTGATGCTGGATTTGCCGAAGTCGCGCGAGAAAACTTACGTCAATCTCCTATGAAATACCTCTCCTGTTTGCCAAAGAAGTTTTTGATTTCTTTTTTTGTTTCTTTTAACGAGCTATCTTGGTCTGAATCTCCCGTTTCGCATAAAGTTTTTAAGATTTACATGCGGTTATTTAAAATAGGTTTGGTTGTTGGCGGACTTATTGGTTGGATATTGCTATTAAGATATCGTCGCGATTATGCCTTAATCTTTATGTTGATATTCGCTTATAAATTTTTTGGTATTCATCTTTTTGTCCATGGCAATTCACGTTTTATGGGCCCGTTTGAACCGATCTTGCTAGGTCTGATGATGACACTTAGGCCTCGTAAGAACTGGACTACCTAATTGTTGATGAACATTATCGCCAATTGTTGTTGTGAATGCTCATGATCGACAAAATTACCGCCGCAAAACCTGCGGCAATTCCCACATACTGAGCCGTCTTTTCAACAGCGTAGCTCACGGGGATATTGATAATATCTTTGTCAACAAGAGGGGGAAGTGGTGAGCTTGATCGGCTCAATTTGTTAAAGTCCAGCTCGATAAACTCGATTTGATCACGACCACGAGTGCGGCGGACTTCGATATCATCTAGGTCGGCTTCTTTAACGAAGCCACCGGCGTAAGCTGCGAGTTGTGCAAGGTTAGTATCGATGGGTACGTGGTAGATACCAGGAAGGTTAACGCCCGCAACAATGTTAATCGTAATTAAGGGTTTTCCTTCTTCTTTACCAACCCAGTATTCTGAACCAATTCTGCTGCCAATGAAGTTGTTAAGGCCCTGAGCAAAAGTGGTACTGGTGATAAATACACAAGTTGTTGATACAGTGATGAGTTTCCTAAGCATCTATAATATTTTCGGTCAGATTATTTAAGAACACAAACCGCACAGTCGATTACTGGACTTTGGCAGGTTCGGCTGTCAAAGATCACTTCCCGAAAGGCGAGTTAACCGAGGATTTACTACGGGCAAATCTGTATCTGCTATAAAATGAACGAATGCAAAATGAATCTTTCCTCGAAAAGGTTTCCCGCCACATCAGAACTAGAATGCAGGTGCTTTTTGAAAACGACATTCTTACGCTAGCGGAGAAAGCCAATCTTGTAAGTCATCGCAATATTGGACCTGTCGCGAAGGCAATGATCAAAAAGCGCCATGTGAAACCGGAAAGTGGCGAGCCCTATTTTGCACTCAATGGGTTCAAAATATTTTATCGACCTCCTTTCGGCGTCAACGATCAAGAATATTTTATGAATGGCATTTGCCAGGTTCTTGCTGAGTCGTTTATTTATCCGGAACTTTTCTCAGAAGAGGTTCGCTTGCGACCAGGAGATGTGGTTTTGGATTTGGGAGCGAACATTGGAACGACAGCGCTCATTTTCTCAAAAGAGGTTGGACCCAACGGAAAAGTTTTCGCCGTCGAGCCTGTGACCCATAATATTATAGAAAATAACATACGAGAGAATCATCTCAACAATATCACGGTGATTCCCAAAGCGGTTAGTGACCAGGAAGGAAAGACGGAAATCGAAGTTTCTGATTTCTGTCTTGATTCATCAATCGCAAAACGTCAGTACACCACGGAAAAAAAATATTATAAGCAGAAAATTTCAGTAGATCTCGAACCTGTGGATAAACTTGTTGAAAGACTGAATCTCAAGAAACTCAATTTCATTAAAATGGATATTGAAGGTGTTGAAGAGTTAGCACTTAAAGGTGCGAAGGATGTGATAAAAAAGTTTAAACCGGTTTGGTCGATTTCGTCTTATCACATCGACTTTAATAACGAACCACAACATGATAAGTTAGTAAAAATTCTTAAAGGCTATGGCTACCAAATCAAAGAAAGCGCCAAAAGCCATATCTTCGCTTGGTGAGTGATTGGGACGTCTTCCTCACATAAGTGAAATCGACAAAGCAAAGTTAGAAGAACTTTCTGAATGTCCTTATTGTCATTCGAAGAATATTTCCATGATGTTTGAGGAGCGAGGATTTAACTATTTCGAATGCTTGGCATGCTCACTCATTTTTTTAAAAAATAGAGTTAAGAAAGACGATGTTGGGATTATTTATGATAATTTTGGCTACCATCAACCTCCGCATAAAGAATTTGCAATCCGCAATGCGCAGGGGCGCTTGAAATTGTTAGGAGCGCTGCCTCAAGGGGCTAGCGTTCACGATGATGGCGCCGGAATGGGTTCTTTCGTTTACGTGGCCAAAAAAAACAACTATGTCGCTTCGGGATCTGATCTTGGCGGCGATGCTCGGCAAAAAGCGAAGGAAATTTTTGGCGTCGACCTTAAGGCTGGGACTCTTTCGCAACTGAATCTGCCTTCGGAATGTCTCGATGCTCTTACGAGTTTCAATATTTTATCGCATGTTTATGAGCCATGGGACTACTTGAAAGAAATGAACAGAGTTTTAAAACCACAAGGTTTGCTACTCATTCGTGCGGGTGATCACAGCGGATTTTTTAAAAATTTCGGCTGGGGTAGTTGGGGCGCGCCTGAGCATGTCTTTCATTTTAATAGACACCTCTTAAACAGATTGCTTAAGGAGCATGGTTTTAAAGTTTTGAAAGTGATGCCAGCTTTTGATTCGGAGTATCCGTATTTGTTTTATAAGCAAATACCGAAACTAAAAGGCTGGAAAGAAAAACTGTGTCGCAAGGCTTGTGGCATCAGCAATCGTCTTTGGACGATTGCTGGTTTGCCAAAAGAGGATATTTATATTCTCAGTAGTAAGCAGCAATCCCTGTAATGTGTTGGCCTAAAATCAAGCGATGAATATCTTCTGTTCCTTCATAGGTATTAACGCTCTCAAGATTGAGAATATGTCTTCCAGCTTGGTATTCGTGAGTGATGCCTGAAGCTCCTAAAATATCACGAGTCACGCGGGCACAATCTAGAGCTAATGCCACGTTGTTCATCTTTGCCATCGATATCTGCTGAGGTAAGGCCTGATCTTTATCTTTCAACCGACCTAAACGCAGAGCCAAGAGTTGTCCCTTGGTAATTTCCGTAAACATCTTCACGAGTTTGGCTTGGACTAACTGAAAACTGGCGATGGGTTTATCAAACTGAATACGAGTTTTAGCGTAATTTAGGGCTTCGTCATAGCATGCCATTGCGGCACCTAAAACGCCCCAAGAAATTCCGTAACGAGCATTGTTAAGACATGAGAACGGACCTTTTAATCCTTCCACGTTCAAAATATTTTTTGCAGGAACGCGACAGTCTTCAAAATGTAACTCAGAGGTAATAGAAGCCTTCAAGCTAAATTTTTTATGAATATCACGAGTAGTGAACCCTTTGGTTCCTTTTTCAACAATGAACCCACGAATTTTATTGTCATCATCTTTAGCCCAAACGATGGCGAGATCAGCAATTCCGCCGTTGGTGATCCAGGCTTTGGCGCCATTAAGAACGTACTCATTTCCGTCTTTACGTGCTCGAGTCACCATGCCGCCGGGATTGGAACCAAAATCGGGTTCAGTCAATCCAAAGCAACCGATGAATTCACCTTTAGCCATTTTTGGTAAAAACTTTTTCTTATTTTCCTCTGAGGCGTAAGCATAAATTGGAAACATACATAGTGCACCTTGGACGCTGACAAAACTTCTCACTCCGCTGTCACCGCGCTCTAATTCTTGCATGATCAATCCATAACTCGTGTAATTTAGACCCGCGCATTCGTAACCCTGAATGGTTGCGCCAAGGGTTCCCATTTCGGCGAGTTTTGGAATCAATTGTTTGGGAAATGAATCACGCATAAAGTGGTCATCAATAATTGGCATAACTTCTTTGCTGACAAACTCCCGAACAGTATCGCGAATCATCTTTTCTTCGTCGCTAAGCCACTCATCAATATTGTAAAAATCAATTCCACTAAACGGTTTCATAGTTCATTCCTTCCTTACATTCTCTCAATTATTATGGCTATACCTTGGCCGCCGCCGATGCAAGCACTTCCAACAGCATATTTTCCACGGCGCCTTTGTAGTTCATAAGCTAGATGGTTCATGATGCGTGTTCCACTCGCACCGAGAGGATGCCCAACAGCGATGGCGCCGCCATTAACATTTGTGATTTCTGGATTTAACTTTAGTTCCTTTTCGACTGCTAGGTACTGACCAGAAAAAGCTTCGTTCACTTCGACAAGGTCCATTTGCTTAAGATCTAGCTGAGATTTGGTAAGCGCTTTTTTGATTGCCAAAACGGGTCCAATTCCCATGATGGCGGGATCACAGCCGACGGAGGCCCAACTTAGTATTTTAGCCATTGGTTTTAGGCCATGCTTTTTTGCACTCGATTCCGTCATGATTAACGTGGTTGCTGCACCATCAACGATTCCCGAAGCGGTGGCGGCCGTCACCACGCCATTTTTTTTGAACAGTGATTTCATGGCTCTCACTTTTTCTAAAGTGATATTTGGTTTGGGATGTTCGTCCGTAGTAAACTCGACTTTGCCAGTTTTTGTTTCTAAAGTTATAGGAGCGATTTCTTCTTTGAAATATCCTTTTTCTAAAGCCGCCTTGTAACGCGATTGGGAACGTACGGAGTGTTCATCACACTGTTCCCGAGAAATCTGATATTTTTCAGCGAGATTCTCCGCTGTCATGGCCATTGGCATTTTAGGGTAGGCATCGGTTAGTGCGGAAGTCATGTAGTCTTCGATTTCAGAGTGACCCATTCGGGTACCCCAGCGCGCGCCTCTCAACACGTAAGGTATTTGCGACATTTGTTCAACGCCGCCTGCTAGCACGTGTTGAGCTTCACCCGTTAAAATCATTTGGGCGCCGGTGATGATAGACTGAAAGCCGCTACCACATAATCTGTTCAGACCGAGCGCTCCGACTTCAATAGGAATTCCTAAGTGGAGGCCGACGTGCCTTGGTACATAAGCCGCGTCGGAACCAGATTGTACGACATTTCCTAGCACGACATGGTCGATTTCTTTCTCTGAAAATCCTGCTGTCTGAAGTGTCGCGCGTCCTGCCGCTACTGTCAGTTGCGTTGCTGAAACATCTTTTAAGCTGCCACCAAAACCGCCAAAGGCGGTACGTTTGCCTGATACGATTACTACATGATCCATATTGTTTCCTTTGTTCGTCGATTCTACTCCCACCAGCATTGACTGTCATTGCTAGTTTACGCTATGACTCAGCAAGAATGAAAGTTTTAGTCGTGGGCCAAGGTGGCCGAGAGCATGCCCTAGTAAGAGGTTTAAAATTATCTCCTTCAGTTTCTGAGATCCATGTCTTTCCGGGGAACCCTGGAATGTCACGCGATGCTTTATGTCATCCCTGGGATGGTAAAGACTTTGCGATTATCGCCAGCTCTGTCAGGAAATTGGGCATCAATTTGGTGGTGATCGGACCCGAAGTCTACCTTTCAGTGGGGTTGGCTGATTTCCTTCGCCAACAGAATATACCTGTGGTTGGGCCGAATCAAAAAGAGGCCCAGTTAGAATCTAGTAAGATTTTTGCTAAAGAGTTTATGAGTAAAGCGGGCGTTCCCACCGCAGCTTATCGAGAAGTCACTTCTGTTGCTGACACGTTAGATAAATCAAAACAGTTTAAGGCCCCTTACATTTTGAAAGCTGATGGACTATGTGCGGGTAAGGGAGTTTTTATCTGCGAAAACATCGGCGAACTTGAATCAGCCGCAAAAAAAATATTTATGGCTAAGGAGCTCGGGGAGCAAAGAGCTTTTTTAGAGGAGTTCCAGCCAGGTTGGGAATTAAGTTATCTTATTTTAACTAACGGTAACTCCTACGAAAAACTACCGCTGTCACAAGATCACAAGCGCTTACAAGAAAATGATAAAGGTCCTAACACCGGTGGCATGGGAACTGTCGCACCGTTAAAAATTTCAGACAATCTAGAGCAAACTATCGCCCAAAAAATTGTTCAACCCATTCTTCAGACCATGCAGCGAGAGAATTTCAATTATCGCGGAGTGCTTTATATCGGTATGATGATCACCGATCATGGACCTACAGTTTTGGAATTCAACACCCGTTTTGGTGATCCCGAGGCACAGGTGATTTTACCACTTTTGGATGGTGACTGGGGGCAAGTATTTTTGCATCTTGCCAATGGAAAAATGGATCGTTTGCAGTGGAAACCCATGAGTGCAGTATGTGTTGTCCTTGCTGCCGAAGACTATCCAGACGCCCCGAAAAAGGGTGTCGAAATCAAAGGTGATCTTTTTGCGGAGTCACCCTCAAGTTATTTTCTTCATGCCGGGACCGACACCAGCGGAGGAAAATTCGTTACGGCAGGTGGGCGCGTTTTGAACGCTGTTGGTATTGGCAATAATTTGCAGGAAGCGCTTAGCAATGCCTACAACCAATCTTCGAAAGTCACTTGGCCTGGCGTTCAGATTCGTAAAGATATAGGTAGAAAACTCCTGTGAATGTCGATGGCGCGATAGCCGCTTTGTCGGCAGGAAAAATTATTGCTTATCCCACGGAAACAGTGTGGGGTTTAGGCGTCGATATTGGTTTTCCTCAAGCCATAAAAGACCTTTTTGAACTTAAAGGTCGCGATAAATCAAAGGCGATAAGTTTACTTGTTTCCAATGTATTTCAAGCGCGCGATGTGGCCGAGTTTTCTGCTGAAGTAGAAAATCTGATGGATTTATTTTGGCCGGGTCCGCTGACTTTTGTTCTAAAAGCTAGAGCCGTACCAACTGAACTAACCGGTGGGACAGGATTTATTGGGTTACGTTTTTCAAGTCACCCTTTTGTGCGAGCATTGCAAAAAAAATATGAGGGCATCATCACTACCACTAGTGCTAATTTTTCGGGACAACCGGCGGCGCTTAGCCAGGAAGATCTGACCTGGTTACCTCCCGAGGTATTGCGGGTGGAATGGCCTGCGAAGCTTTCACCAAGTCCTGGTAGCACTGTCATAAAAATTGTAGATAAGAAAATTTCTTTATTACGAGCGGGTGATTTAGATTTTAATCTTGTCGCCAATGAAGCAAAACGGTTTGGTTTTCATTCTAATTAGAAATTCCAAGAGACTGTGACCATGTCTTTAACTTCAAAGATATTGTTGATGTGATTAAAGCCCACCGCGTGGACATTGGTAATTTTTTTGTTGAGTATAAACAGTGTTTCGCTATTGAGATCGCGATAAGATAGCTCGCTATCAAAATAACCTTTATAAAGTAATTTCGCGGAATTCTGTAGTGCCATTAAGTGAAATGAAAATTCATGTGAGATTTGTCCATCTTCTGATCTTATTTTAATGTCGGTGTTCATGGCATTTTCAACAGACTTAACAGTTTTGACGAGATCTATAGATTGTGTGAGTTCGCTATTCACGAACATCTTCATCGCATTATCGACGATGATTTTTGATACGATTCCCTGATCATTAGTGGGAGCAATATTTGTTGTTAGCTTTAACATATCCTCGTAAGACAAACCGTGCTTTTGCACTTCTGGTTTTTGTGGCTCGTGATTGTAAACGAAATCTACTGACTTATTGAAATCTTCATGACGAATAAAGTTAGTGGGAAAATACATTTGATTGATGACATATTTTTCCATTGATTGATGCTCAAATCTAAACATGGGTTGCAGATAATCCCGATTGATCGCGCCAGTACCTGCGAAGGGAAAAGACATCGTTAAAACTAATATTGCTTTTAAAAATCTCTTAAGATTTGTCCCCATTTTCCCCCCGAAGAAACCGTCTCATTCTGATCAGGCATTAGCTTCGTAAGAGAATATAAAAGCAAACGAGACGCCATCCGAAGGCAATGTAAGTATTTGAAATTAAATACTAAAATGGTACTTTGCTGTCGACGATCTGGACGTGAATACAAGGTTTGGACGATTTTAAATGGCTAGTTAGGTGCGAGGGCGACTGTCATCTGTGCGATCGCTGCGCAATTCGCTTTTTTACAAAGCAATGCCAAATTTTGGTCAAGAAATCGCTAAAGTGGATTTGGAAATCAATATAAAGAGATAGAGTTGGGGCCCAAATTTGCATTTGCTGCCGACAAAAATCAGAGGAGAAAATATGAAATCATTATCTTTAGCAGTTATGCTTTGCCTTGGCGGTGGATTAATAACAAACGCTAATGCTACTTCTAATAAAACTTCGGGCGCTCAACTTTTCAGATCGTGCGATTCATTAGCACAAAATGGTGTTGATTATAATGCTCATCTTGATTTGTACTATTTCAAAGCGAGCAAAACCTACACTGCAGTAGTATCGACAAAGCAGGGTCCTGTTCTTTTCGAAGTTAAAGATATCGTCGTTGGAAAATCACGTTTCGATGGCTCGGTCTTACTTGAGAATCGCCAAAAAAAGTTTGAGTTCGCAGAGGATTCTTCTCATGTAGCTTCGGTAATCTTAAGAGGTTTTAACCCCATCGTCGTTACTTGTCGAGTTCCCTAAAAAATCTATTTGGCACTTGCTGCCTGGACTTTTTTAGGCTGCGGTATCTCCTGATCGGCGCGGGGTAGCTTGCGCCGATCACAAACGCATTACGTTCTTAGTTCAAACGACTAAAGCTCTTTCCAATGAATAGTTTTGGGATTTGCTGTCGTCATTAATAAAGGTTTCCCGTCTTCACCAACTATTTTTAAATTGGTATTCGCCCAACGAGTGTAAACTTGTGCGGCGGTACTGTTTTCTGGAACGGGCAAAATGGGAATATTTAATTTTGCGAGCGGAATCTTCGCTTCGATTTCTTCAAAACAATTTGCATCTTCGCTCACTAAGAAGGGATCGGCCTTATCACAATCAGGTAGTTCAGGGTTAAAGATTCTGTAAGTGACACCCATCACATCGCTTTTTGCCTCCAAAGCGAAGCGCTGTGAAAAATGGACTTGTTTTCCTTTTACAATCACATCGCCAGTTTGGGCATCAGCCACAGAAACACTGTGAGATTTATAATTCGGTAAAAATTCAGGGCTATGAGCTAAAACAAAACTGCGTAGTAAAGTCGTGGAAACATCCCAGCCATGGGTCACTTCAAAAGCGCAGTGACTTCCAATTTTGGTATCGAGAATTTCAATTTTACTTCCTTCTTTATTGGCGTAAGGAAGAAGCTGCAAAGAATTCTCTGTCGAAAATACAGCCGGGTCATCTGCTGAAGACCAAAGAAACATAGGCGTCGTCACCTGCGGAGCAACCGGTGTAAAAATATTCATGAACCAATATTCATCAACACTTTTGGGAATAGTCCCTTTTTTAACAGTGCTGCGGTAATAATCGAGAGAGGCTTCTGAAACGACTTCTTTCATTTTATCGCCATCAGGTTGTTTGCCATCAGGAATAAGGCGATCAATGACGGGAACCTTCCCAAGCATCTCAGAAATTTGCTCCCAAATTTTTGCTTGCATAAAGCGACCAACATCGTTTGGGTTCTCTGGAGTTCCTTGTCTCATCACTGTGGTGATAGAAGCTTTTAAATCGACAACAGGACACATACCTTGAACACTGTTTACAGGTAGCTTTCCTTCAAGTGCGGCATAGGTAGAACCATAAATGGCAGCGTGACCACCAAGGCTATAGCCGGCCAAATGAATGCTGGAAATTCGCTCTTTAATTCCTGACTTGTCTGAATGCGCCCATTTAGCGACTTCATAAAGGTATCGACCTTCAAGAGCACCACCGACATAAACTTTTTTATTGGCAACGGCAAATTGAGCGCTCGTGGAACTGCCAAGAAAAATAACGTTGAAAGGGCTTTCATCAAAAAAATGAATAAGAGGTCCACCGATAGATTTTGAATTTTTAATATCGCAGGTCATTCCGCATTGAATGACGACAAGGGGACGTGGTTTATCATCAGGTTTAAGTGCCATCAAGGCGTGAATGATCGTTCCGTCTTCAGTTGTGATTTCAAAAGTCTTTAGATGAGGAACTCGGAAATATTGATAACTAATGTTTACCATTTCCGCCAAAGCATCGATGGGACGTGGTTGGCCGAGGAAAGTTAAATATTGATCGCAATCGGCAAAGTATTTCGCGATTTTTTGTGATCTTTCCAAACCCGACTTCGCGGTCATTACAATTTGTTCAACTAATTCGGTACTACATTGTGGAGGAAGTTCGCGCGGTCTAGTTCCATCTGGAACCCAGTCAAAGGCATGTGCAGGTATTGAAGCGGCATAAATAAGCGCAATTAAAAATCTCATCATCCCTCCTAAAACGAAACGTTATCTTAATTTTTAAGATTAATGATTGGGATTAACAAGAAAATTCATTAGACTAAAGGCGTTGAGGAACGAGGCGGAATTTCTCGTTCCTCAAGAAGTGGCTTTAAGCGCTGGCTTCGGGTGGCTTTAAACCTTTTTTCTTAATTTTTTCGACAAGGGTCGTGCGATTTAATCGTAGAAGAGTTGCAGCTTGGTTACGATTCCAACCTGTTTTTTCTAAAGCTTTAATAATGAGCGCGTTCTCATAGTTATCAACGGCGGAGTTAAAATCCAAACCGTTGTCGGGAAGATCAGATGCCTTAAGCATTGTTTCTTCGCTCGCTTTGCTGATAAGATATTTCTCCGGAAGGTCAGTTACATCGATAATTCCAGAGCCTTTGAGGATTGTGATTCTCTCCACGAGATTTTCAAGTTCCCGAACATTTCCAGGCCAGGGATAATGACTTAATATTTCTAAAGTTTCTGCGCTAATACCTTCGATATTTTTATTTTTCAGTCTATTGAACTTAGCCATGCAGTTTTTTATGAGAAGGGGGATGTCAGATTTTCTCTCTCGTAAAGCGGGAAGGTGAATGGGAATAACATTCAAACGATAGAATAGGTCTTCACGAAATTCTCCGCGCTCTACTGCTGCTTCAAGATCGATGTTGGTCGCGGCAATCACACGCGCTTTAGCATCCACAGTTTTTGTACTTCCCACTGCTTCAAAGTTTTTCTCCTGAAGGACGCGAAGAAGTTTTACTTGTAACATGGGATTCATGTCGCCGATTTCATCGAGGAATATAGAGCCTTGGGCAGCCAGTTCAAATCGCCCAACTCTATTGGCAATAGCGCCTGTGAATGCACCTTTGACGTGACCAAACAGTTCGCTCTCCAAAAGTTCGCGAGGAATCGCGCCGCAGTTAACGGGAACAAATGGATGGCTTTTGCGAGTGGAATGATAATGGATAGCTTTGGCGACAAGTTCTTTGCCAGTGCCGCTTTCACCGCTAATCAAAATAGTTGAATCGGAATCAGCAACGGTTTCAATAAAGCGCAGAATATTTTGAATTTGCGGACTTTCTCCGATAATACTGTCGAGTTTGTAACGAGTTTGTACCTCGGCACTCATGGTCAGATTTGTCGTCGGAGTTGGATTTTCACTCGACATACATTTTTCGATATCAAGCATCAGTTTTTCTAAATCAAAAGGTTTGGTCAAATAATCAAGGACGCCAGCTTTAGTCGCTCTGACAGCGTTATCTATAGAACCAAAGCCTGTGATGACGATGATCTTAGTGTTCGGGCTCATTGTTCGCAAATGCTGAACCAGATCGTAACCATTACCGTCGGGTAAGTTCAAATCAATCAAAGCCAAATCAATAGCTTGCTGGGGCTGACAAAAAATCTCAGCTTCTTTTTTACAGTTGGCGGTGATAACTTGAAATCCTTTACGGTCTAATAATCTGAAGAGGGAGGTTCTAATAGAGCTTTCGTCGTCGACAATGAGAATTTTCTTATTCGGCATCCGATTCCTTCCTGGTATCGCTGTCTAGATCCTTCAATGGACTACTTCATCTAGTATAAAATATTTGTTGGCGGTGTCAAATTTGCCCGTCAACTTCTTGGCTCTTAGCTTGATTTTCTGGACGCGCGAACTTGACCCTAGCCTGGTAAACCTTGTCCAAAGATATAATGTCGAGCTGACCTAAGTGATCTTTGATGATCTGGCTTGTGACTTGCAAATCTAGTGAAGTGGTATCCTTTAATGATGATGTATTAATGTAAGGTTTTGTGGTTTGGCTTTCACTGAGATCAGTTGAAAAATCAATAATATATGATTGAGCTTCTTCGCTCATTTTGATCAGTAATTTGGGTCGCATGTTTTTATCTTCTTTTCTTTGTTCCGTCAGGCTGTTAAAGGCCATGGTTATTAAGTGACCCAATGCTTGTGTTAAAAGGTTAAATTGTCCTTCAATCCATGCTGGATGTTCGGGCAAATCTAGACTTACCTCGATTCCTCGTGATTTGGTTCGCAGTTCAAAAATCTGTTTTGATTGAATGATTACCTCTCGCATATCAAATCGTCCATCATCGGCGATCTGTGGTGAACGTGAAAACCCTAAGAGATTGCTGATGATCTCTTTACAGCGCATAGCTGCCGATTCCATCTCTAGAATGTCATTGTAAAAGACATCTTCGGCTTTTGAATCCATTTTGATAATCTGGATAAAGGAAATGATTCCAGCCAAAGGGTTATTGAGTTCGTGTGCAATACTACTGCCGATGAGACCAATTTCGGCGGACTTCGTTGACTCAACAATTTGTCTCTCAATATCGATCGTTGCGCTGAGATCATTGTAAATATTGATGTACAAAACTTCGGGAGTGCTGCCGTGACGTAGCGCTTGGCTGGTGACTTCAAAAATAGATTGATCTTTGTTGGCAAGTGTTTGCTTTGCCAAACGAAATTTTTTGCCAAGGTGACAGTTAATACAGGGCTGTTGTCTCTTGAAAAAAACCTCGTAACATTTGCGATTGGAAACTTGGTTTGAACTGAGCCCGGTTTTTTCAGCGAAAGACCGATTAGAGCGAACGATATTGTATTGATTGTCCACCAGATGCAAGGGCCTGGTGATGGCATCGAAGGTTGCCTCCCACTGTTGTTTAAGAGTTTCAAAGTGGCGCTGTTTGTTCATCCGAAAGATCGCCAGAGATATGGATTCCGCTACTTGAGCCAGAAAGTTTTCTTCATTGCTAGAGTAAAATTTGCCGCCGGCTCTGCCAAAGTAAACATGACCGGTCTGGTCAGATCCTTGATAGAGTGGTGCAATGAATACGGAATCTAGACTGTCTTTATTGAGAAGTTGAATTTGCGGTAATAAATGAATACGGATCCATTCCACCTCTAGGGCGTCAGCGAGCGCGTCTTTAACAAGTACTTCAATTTCGCCAACAGATTTTGCGCGGTTAAGAGCGATCAGCGCTCTTTGCAGAGCCTCTGTTCGTTGATTGGTGATTAGAAGTTTTTGTCGAGCCTTGATTGTGTTTTGCTGGCGTTTGGCAACGCGATCTTCAAGTTCCCGCGACAGCTTTAGCAAACTCTCATTTTGTTCATTAAGTAAATTAAATAGTTGGCGACCCTGTTCAATCTTAGCAAAATTTTCCTGAGCTTCTGCAAGATAGGATTCGAGTTTTGGTTCCTTAATGCTTGCGACAATGCGAAAAACCTGTAGTGACGACAAGATGCTGCGGAGGACATCGGCTTTGACGTTGTTTTGCAGTAATAGGTACTGAGTGTTCTCATAGATAGAATCTATTTCGTTGGCAAAAGCGCAGATGTCTGCAGCTGATGCGATGTCGGCGGGTATGACGATAATACCATAGTGCTGCGTTTTACACTTTAGCTTCGCCAAGGTTAGATCAGCTGCGTAGTCAGCACCCAGCGAAGGAAAAGACTTTTCTTCGCCGATGAAGAGATAACTGGATTTTAGCATTTGTGCCGTCATAATTACTTTTGCAAAAATATCTTTTTAATCGCATCCGAAAAATGCGGCCACACTTGGCTTAAATCTGCCATGTGTTCCTGTTCTTCAATGCATATTACTGGTATTTTGTGATCTAACCAAGCAAATTGGCCAAGGCTGCCTGGCGTAGGATAACCAATATCTTCTTGCAGCGGATAACCACTACATTGCGCCAATATTTTTGCTTCATTTGGCGCTTCATTGTGAGTGAATGTGATGCTCGGATGCCAAGAGTGAGCGTGGATGATGAGTCGTGGTTTGTATTGCTCAATAAAATGCACCAGTGCCCGTGTTTCAGGTTCGCTGGATGGGTATTTACCGGGAAAGTATCGCGGCTGTTTAAAAGTAGGCGACCAATCTCGAGAGGGAAAATTACGGTTAAGGTCCACACCATTGCCATTCACTCGCATTTTGCGAAGATAGCCGTCTATATTAATGCACGGAATCAATACCCAAGGGGAAAGATTTTCGGAACCATGTTGATAAGTTTCGTTGAGCCAGTGAAGTGTGGCCTCGGTAAGGGCAACTCCTTCGGGCTCATCGCCGTGAACACCACCGATAAAAAGAAGCGGTCTGCTTTTTTGGTCCCATAAAAAATTTGGTGAAAAATAAAGTTCAATAGTGTTGCCAAAAGAACTCACAGCCCAGTGGGAATGTATTAGGAGATGCGGATATTCATTCATCAGGCTCGACTTGCCTTTCTACGCTCTCTCAAGCAAAGTTGTAGTAATGGCTACAAAAACATTTTCCGCGATTATTATGGCTGCTGGCAAGGGAACAAGAATGAATACGACTTTGCCTAAAGTCCTTCATCCTGTTGCTGGCTTTCCAATGATTGATTGTGTGTTGTCGGCTGTCAAAAAGGCTGGTTGCGAAGAAGCACGTGTTGTTATTGGTAACGGTGGGGCTTTGGTCAAGCAAGTCGTTGATAGTCGTGGCGCCATTTGTTTCGAACAAAAAGAACAACTGGGGACAGCCGACGCCGTCAAGTCGGCCAAGCCCGAAACGTTAAATGGTGAAGTCATCATTTTAAACGGCGATCATCCGCTAGTAAATGACGACGATATCAAATCTTTTTTGGAAGAGTTTCGCGGTAACAAGTGGGATATTGCCATTGTCACAGCAAACTTAAAAAACCCTGGAAGTTTTGGTCGCATCATTCGCCATCACGGAATGCTCAAAGCAATTGTCGAAGCCAAAGATGCTTCGAGCGAGACATTAAAAATTACTGAGGTTAACACCGGCATCTATGTTGCTAAAAGTTCGGCTCTGCAAAAATATTTGCCAAAAATAAAAAATCAAAATGCTAAACGAGAATTCTATTTAACGGATATTATTTCACTCTGCCAAGAAGATGGTGGTAAAGTAGGTACGATATCGGCAAAAGGCCACGTTTCAGTGGGTGTGAATACGCAAGAAGAGCTTTCTCGTGTGAACCGCTTGGCATTTTTTAAAAATGCCAAAATTTTGATGGAACGCGGAGTGGTCATCATCTCTCCCAAAAATACTTTTATAGAAACCGGCGTCGAAGTCGGTGCCGGTACTATCATTTATCCCAACGTCTACCTACGTGGCCAAACTAAAATTGGCAAAATGTGTGTTATAGAACCTAATTGTTTTATGACCGATACCCAACTTGGCGATCAAGTCGAAGTGCGCGCGGGAAGTTATTTCGAAAAGTCGGTTGTGAAGAATCAGGCGGTACTGGGGCCTTATGCGCGACTACGTCCCGGCAGTGAAATCGGAGTGGAAGCTCACATCGGAAATTTTGTCGAAATTAAAAATAGTAAGATCGGTGATCGCGCTAAAGCTTCTCACTTAAGCTATTTAGGTGATGCGGACATTGGTGAAGAAACTAATATAGGTTGTGGTACCATTACCTGCAACTACGCTGTTGATCGCAAAAAGTATAAAACTAAAATTGGTAAAGGTGTTTTTGTCGGTAGTGATTCTCAGTTCGTAGCGCCTGTTGAAATTGGTGACGAAGCTGTTATAGCTTCGGGATCTACCATTACTAAGAATGTGCCAGCTAACGCTTTGGCCGTCGCTCGCGGCAAACAATATGTCAAAGAAAACTACGTGAAAAAGAAAACGTCGGAGTAGTTATGTGCGGAATCGTTGGATACATCGGTGATAAAGAGCCCAAAGAAATTATATTGGCCGGTTTAAAACGCTTGGAATATCGCGGTTATGACAGCGCTGGAGTTGCTATTCTCGACAAGGGACATTTCAAAAGAGTGCGGGCCCACGGTAAGCTTGGAAATCTCAGTGAGAAGTTACAAAAAGAAAAGTTCGATGGACGTATTGGCATAGGTCATACTCGTTGGGCCACCCATGGAGTTCCTTCAGAAAAAAATGCGCATCCCCATAAGGTGGATAAAATTAGCATTGTCCACAACGGTATTATCGAAAACTATCTGCAGATTAAACAGAATCTTTTAAATGAGGGAGTAAAGCTTGAATCAGAAACAGATTCAGAGCTTGTGGCGCATTTAATTCATAAAGAAATGCGTGTTCACAAAAATCTATTGAAGGCAGTTCAGGCGGTGATACCGCAAATTCATGGTGCTTATTCCGTTTTGGTTGTTTCGGAAGATGAACCTGACACTATGATTGCATTTAAAAACGGCCCACCTCTCATCTTGGGTGTTGGCAACAAAGAATTTATTATCGCCAGTGATGTTCAGGCGATTGTTTCATACACAGATAAAGTGGCGTATCTTGAAGACGAGGAGTTGCTTTTTGTCAAAGGAGCTTCTTATCAGTTCTTCGATTTTAGCGGTAAAAAAATTAGTAAAGAAACTGAGACAATAGAATGGAGCAATGAAAAGGCGGAAAAAGGTGGCTATCCGCATTTCATGTTGAAAGAGATTTTCGAGCAACCGCGGGCGGTTGCTTCGGCAATAGCTCCTCATATCGATGTTTCAAGTTTTACAGTGAAACTCTCCGATATTGGCATTGATAATTTTGATGCTCTCATTAAGAAGATTGAAAAGATTTATATCGTTGCCTGTGGTACCAGCTTTTATGCCGGTTGCTTGGGAAAATATTATCTAGAAAGATTGGCGAAGATTCCTGTTGAGACTGATATCGCCAGTGAATTTCGTTACCGTCAGCCCGTCGTGAGCAAAAACAGCCTTGTCATTGTTATTTCACAGAGTGGTGAAACCGCCGACACCTTGGCGGCCCTACGACAAATGAATGATTTTGGAATACCAACAGTAAGTATTTGCAATGTCAAAAACTCTACTATTGATCGTGAATCCAAAGGCAGCTTGTACATGAACTCCGGCCCTGAGATCGGGGTTGCCAGCACCAAAGCATTTGTAAGTACATTGTCAGTACTAAATGTTTTTGCGATTCAAGTGGCAAAACTACGCGGTCAAATCAATGGTGACCAGGAAACTCAATTGGTTAATGATCTCGTGGCAGTGCCTAGTCAGATGGAAATAGTTTTGGCCTATCATAAATTTTTTATGAATGCGGCTAAGTCTTTGAAAGAGTATCGCGGCTTTTTGTTTATGGGTAGAGGTGTGAACTATCCCATTGCTCTAGAAGGAGCTCTTAAATTAAAGGAACTTTGTTACACCCATGCCGAAGGTTATGCGGCTGGTGAAATGAAGCACGGGCCGTTAGCGCTGATCGATGAAAAAATGGCTATCATTATGATTGCGCCAAACGATGAGCTTTATGAAAAGACCGTCAGTAATCTTGAAGAAGCGAGGGCGCGCGGAGGACAGATAATTGCTATCGGTACTGGTGAGGATAAAAAGCTTGCGTCTCTTAGTCGTCACTATTTAGCTTTGCCAGAGGCGACGTGGATGTTAAATCCCCTTTTGGCAGTCATTCCTCTTCAAATGATGTCTTACCATTTGGCGGTGGCCCTTGGTCACGACGTTGATCAACCGAGAAATCTTGCCAAATCGGTTACTGTCGAATAAGCGCTTCTTATTTGCCTTATAGGATTTGCTATTTGGACCCGCATTTGCATTGTATCTTCCAGTTAATTTTTTGAGGCCAAATTGCCTCGAGATAGGAAGGTCCAAATGAAGAGTGTGGGAGTAATTATATCGCTTATATTCGCATTGAACGCGAATGCCCAAGGCCAACTCGAATACGATGTTGTCGTTTCTGAGAATGGGAAGGCTGTCTGTAAAGCCAAAAATGGTAAAATTGGTAAAAATTTATTCACTGACCTAAAGAATTTTCAAGAAGCCTATGCGGCCAATCACGGTACTATTCACTGTGCCGATTTGACAAAACTGGATTTGAGTGGCGCAGAACTTCAGGGTGGCGACCTGCGTGCCGCTAGCTTGGCGGGTGTGGATCTTTCAAACGCTTTGATGGCAGAAATCTCGTTGGCTTATTCTGATATGAAGAAGGCTGATTTGAGTGGTGTGGATTTAGCAAATGCCGATCTCGTGCAAGTCAATCTGGTATCGGCAAAAATTATTGGTGCGAGCCTTAATTCAGTTCTGCTGACGAAATCTAATTTATCGAAAGCGGATTTAAGCGGCGCCAATCTAGAGGGTGCTAATCTTACTAGCGCAAAGCTTGTAGGTGCTTCTCTGGTTTCCGCAAATCTTCTTGGAGCCAATCTTGAAGGAGCAAATCTTTCTGATGCCGATCTAAGAGGAACCTCTGAACAACCGTTAGATTTAACTGGCGCTTCTGTAGAGAATTTGCTTTTAAAGGGCGCAAAATTTAATGACTACTCCATTTTCCCATGGGCAGGTTATGACAAATCTGTGTCAGAAAGAAAAGAAATCAACGAAGGCAAAGGAATGGTCTACTCCAACTGATTTTATTTCGCCGCTCTAGCTGGAGCGGCGTATTTATTTTGCTAAAAATCTCCGGCCTTCACATAAGGATAACTCCACAAGGTAATTTGTAAGAGTACTGACTTCAGCCATGCCTGTTGCATCTTCTCGACCTCATCGGCCGTTGCACCCTTCCTTTCAAGAAAAGGTTTCAGGGTATGTACGATGGGGAAAATCAACGGTATCAAATAACGGAAGTGGATATGATCAACTGCTTTAACATTGTCGGTTTTGTTTTTTCCTGAGCGGTGGTGGCGAACTCCAATCTCGATTTGATAGTCTAACCACTTCTGATCATAGTTGGCCTGACTCGTCGCCAGAATCCATTGTCCAAACCGCCCACGCACACCACTTAAGTAGTTAGCACTAGGTTCTCCGTTGAAGGTGAAATAGTGAAGTAGGTGCGGATTTGCTCCGACAAATCCATACCATACATCCAGTATGGCCTCAGTCTGATCTTTTAAAATTTCGTGAGACATCTTTAAATATCTAATGTCTTCATCTCCCAGTAATGCTGTTTTCCTTAAGTGATCAAATTCTTGTAAGGTGATTGCTGCTTTCATTTCTTGCCTCCGTTGTTTAACTAATTTTGCAAACTGTATCAGTGCAGGTCATGACTTGTTCTGCCGCGAGCTGCCCGATCAACGATCCAATATGTAAATCATCACCACGACCAAAAAGATTCATTCTCACGTAGCCTTCTTTATCAATGATAATAAGCGAAGGTGTGCCTTGCATTCGGTAGCGCTTCATTGTCTCAGGCAACCGTTCATTTGCTAACCGCTTATCGATACCAATGGGAAACAGCAATCGATACTCATGAATAAAAGCCTTCAGCGCATTGCTGTTCATCACCTCGTGATGTTCAAACACCGTATGAATTCCAAGTACTACAACTTTCTCCGGGTCAAACATCTGGAACATCTTTATTGCCTGAGGAATTCCGTGTGAAACACAACCTGGACACAACATTTGAAATGCATGAAGAACAATTACCTTCCCTTTCAAGCTCGCGATAGAAATATCGTGTTGGCTGTTTAGCCACTCGCTGACAATGAATTCAGGCGCTTTCTCTTTAACTTCCATAGTGAACAGTCTCCTTTCGCTTTTCCCATTTTAGTGTTATTCTAAATTTTGAATAGTAAGCACAAAAGAGTTTAGTACTTACTTTTTGGTACATCTTTTGGAATTTATTTATGCAAAAAAATTTAGATGTAAAATCCATGGTAGAGGACATCGTTGGCTGTAAATGGTCATTACGAGTCATTGACCTCATCTCACAAGGAATTGCCCGTCCCGGTGAAATGGTTCGCAGCCAAGAGGGCCTCACGACGAAAGTTCTCAACGAACGACTTGCTAAAATGACCCGCTATGGAATCCTCGAAAAAATCCAGTTTAACGAACTACCTCCTCGTGTCGAATACCGCTTCACTGAACGCGGAAAGCGCTTCCTTGAAATTGTTGATAAGATTAAGTCCCTTCAGATTGAACTTGACGGGGTAGAGTAGGATCGGCTTTTGTCGCAGTGTCTCCTGGTGGCCGCGGGTGGTTTTTGACTGAGACTAAGTTTTTAGGTTTGCCGGGTGGGGGTGTTTTGGTTCGGTGGTGTTTGTGTGTTTGCATTTGTGTTTGCGTTTGCGTGTTTGTCTGTCGCAGTGTCTCCTGGTCGCCGCGGGTAT
>CAYPZY010000002.1:0-33175 GCA_964415155.1 uncultured Bdellovibrionales bacterium | reverse complement strand
GGGGAGAGGAGGCTGGCTTTGGTCACTGAGGGTGACGAGATTGGCTTCGAGTGAGGTGGGTTCATCTGGTGTTTGTTAGTTCATCTGATGAACCAAGTGCTGTCTAGTGGTGAATCGGTTGATTCGCGCGGTTCAGCCCCGCAAAGAAAAACCCTCCGGACATTCTTACATTTTATTTGACATGGTTTTTCTGATTTAGGTGCAATCGTTCATTTAACACTCTCAAATTCAATCGTAACCAACACATTTGACGCGTAAGCCGTGTGATCGCAAAAAATACCTTTCGTACGAGCAAATTTGTGAAGCCAGAGTCATAAGCCAATTTTGCAAATAATAATCTCTCTTAAAATCAATGCTATATTGACTCCTCAACCCAACGGAGGCCCTGTGAAAAAATTTAAAGATTTGGATTTAGAATTGAGAACATTATTCAAAAAGGAGACGAAAATTATCGGAGAAGTTATAGCGACTATTCGAGAAATTGATCGTACGCGAGGATATTTAAGTGATTATCCCAGCATGTTTGCCTTTCTCACAGAAGGAATAAGTCCAAAGAAGAAGCCCAAGTCATCGTTGCACAAGAATTAGATCTACCAAATATCGATTACGATAAGACCCGAAAGCAAAAGGATGAATCACTGCGAATTGAGTCGACACTCAACAAGGAGCAAATTGAAATTTATAAAAGAGTAAAATCGCTTCTGTCACATGTGAATTCTAATCCCACCTTCGCCGAATTGTTTGAAATTGTCGGGAAGTTTTTTATTAGTAAACACCCCCTCACCAAAATGGTTGGTTCATCTGATGAACTAAAGGCAACATATGAAGATCCTCACTACATTACGCCGAATTTAAAACGAAAAGCTTTTCAAAGAGATGAGTATTGTAAGTTCAAAACTACCGCTGGCTTTTGCAAGTCAAAACATCAATTGCAAGTTCATCACATCATTCCAGCTTGGGTT
The DNA here is from genome assembly GCA_964415155.1 of uncultured Bdellovibrionales bacterium. GTDB lineage: Bacteria > Bdellovibrionota > Bdellovibrionia > Bdellovibrionales > SG-bin7 > CAYPZY01. The sequence continues at coordinate 32,213 of CAYPZY010000002.1, read as the reverse complement.
GGCGGCAAAACGGTTTTAGAAAATCTTCAGCTCATGTGTGCTCAACACAATCGCTACGTGTTTAGGGAGCAGATTGGGAGGAAGTGGGCTTAGTCGGTAGTGTTGCGAGAGAGCCAGATTAGAACAACTCTCGTTCATCACTGCCAGCGACAGTTCATCAGATGAACCGATTAAAAATAAAATCGAACGCCACCTAACAACCCAGACGCGTCTTTAACAGAATTAGAGCCGCTTGCGGATGTGTACTCCATCTTCTCTTGAAACCACGTGCCCTGCACGCGTAATAGACCATAGTCTAAAAACAATGAACCTTCGACAGCAAATCCAGTGGCATCGCTACCGATGTCAGACTTATCTTTTAAAACGGATTGGTAAACGCCTTCGATGCCCATTTGCTTGACGATGTACAAGCAAAGTGAACCGCCCACCAGATTATTTTTAAACACTTCAATGGCCGAACCTGCAACGCCGCTAGAATCGTTACGCAGACGAGTCCCGTAAAATAAAGTGAGATTGGTATTTTGAATCGATTTACCAATTACGCGTAAATTAAACAAAGCATCCCAGCCATAAAACTTATCTGTGCTATCGATATATTGACCTGAAATGCCGAAAATGGAAGTGTAGGCGGCGAATAAACCACGTGTAACTTTAAAACTTTCTGTACCACCGACGACGGAATAAGTCGCGGTGTCGCCACCGAAGTAAAATTCACTGCCGACGGTAGAGTGATTCATAGCTAAAAACATATTTTGCCCGGCGATCACCTTTTTGGTGTCAAACCAGTCAGCGATAGTCCACCTATCCTTGGCTTTCTGTTCTTGCTTTTGTAAGGGAGAGCTCCCAGCAGATCCTGAACGGCCGCCGCCGAAAAGAGCACTGCGTGGGGAACCACTGCGAGGAGCGGATTCTCCTACTGAACAAACTAAAATAAAAAAGACAAAATACGTTTTCATAAAAAAAAACCGGCTAACCTTTTCAAGTTAGCCGGCCTAAAGAACCTATCAAATTACATTTTCATGATAATTGAAATAGCTCCACCGAAAGATCCAATTTCTGTGTTTGGACATTTTGGGTGAATTTCTTTTCCTTTAGCACCACCGTGACAATTCAAGCAGTTTGTATCGTAGTACTCAGGTAAAATGTAACGAGCTTGTTTCTGATCAGCTTGTGACTCGAAATAACCTTTATTTCGCTCCCAACCTTTAGTTCCGATTTTCTCGCTCATGATTTTAGTTTCCCAAGCATCTGGTTTGTTGTCAGGATTAACTAAGCAATCATCTGTGGCGATGAGGCGGATCTCATATTTACCAGCAGAAGTTTCTTTTAACTTCTGACCAATCTCGCGAGCAAAGCGAGCTGGTAAGAGTTTATTGGGGTAGTGTTTAGAAGAAGCCCAAGTCTCTTTATATTTATCGTTGAATGAAGCTTCAAAAACTTTATCAACCGCTTCTTTCAAAGCTTTTGCTGCTGGATCTGAAGTGTCCAATTTTTTTCCAGTCGCACTTAGATATTTTTTGTCAGTAGCTTTTTGAGCTGCTGCCATATCTAAACCCGCATCTTTCGGGTTGGTTTGCATGTTCTTAATGTTATCGGCGATAACGGAACGCGCAGAGCGGAAAAGATAAGTTAAAGTTTTTGCTGTTTCTTCGTCTGCAGCTCCTAATGATACAGAGCCAAAGCCAAGAAAACTTACCGCCAATCCCAATTTGAGAAGGCTTTTAGACGTTTTTACGTTCATATATATTACTCCCTGTTTAAAATGAAAATAAAATTGCTATGAACTTAATTTTGAAAATCACTTACCGATAGTGCAAGAGATAAAAGGAAAAACGACAAAAGTGGACTTGGCGCGTCCAGACTATAGTCGATTTTCCGAGAGAGAAAGGTTCATCCCGCAGTTTATGGCAGAAATTGATTTAGAAGTATTAGGTATTTTTGTTGATGAGGCTCTCGATGCTTTAGTCGAGTGGGAACGTGCGTGTTTGAATCTCGAACAGAAACCGAATGAAAGTGATTTGAATGCTCTATTCCGAGCCGCTCACAATATCAAAGGTGCTTCTAAAGCAGTTGGTTTGGAAAAACTTGGTGTGTTTGTTCACCAAATTGAAAATTTGATCACGATTGTTCAAAAAGGAAAACTCAGCATCGATAGCAATATCATTTCGTTGTTCTTGAAAGGACAAGAGATGCTCTCAGGTTGGGTTTCCGAATTAAAAAATAATCCGCATCACTCAACCAATACATCCGACTACTGCGCACTATTGAATAAAGCTCTTGAGTCTTCGAATGAAAATGTTCAGGACCTAACCGTCAATGCTCCTGCACAACCGACCGAAGAAAATCTTTTGGAAGGTGTCGAAGATAAAGCGAAGAAAGCGACAAAAGCGGTTCACGCGAAAGCTAACGAAACAATTCGTATTTCTGCTGACAAACTTGGTGAGCTGATTCAATTAATTGGTGAGTTGTCTATTCACCAGTCGATCGTTCATCATGGTTATACAACCAACACGCTAAGTACAAGCCGCTGTTCCAACGCGATTTCGTTGATGACCAAAGTTATCAAAGATATTCAGGCCCGCGCGATGGCTCTTCGCATGCAACCTCTACAGGGAACCTTCCAACGCTTAGAGCGTGTCATTAAAGACGTCGCCCGTGACTTGAATAAAGATGTCGAAGTTTCGGTTGAGGGCGGTGACGTCGATTTAGATAAAACCGTTACCGAGAGAATGATTGATCCTCTTATTCATATTGTGCGAAACGCAGTAGATCATGGAATCGAAATGCCTGATGACCGTGTTGCCGCAGGAAAAAATAGAGCTGCGAAAGTAAGAATCGCCGCCGAACAAGACGCCAACGGTGTTTTGATTACAGTCCGTGACGATGGTCGGGGAATGAACGAAGAAAAAATTCTTAAGAAGGCTATCGAGAAAAAACTCGCCGTATCAGCGGATGGCCTCACTAAAAGAGATATCTTGGCATTTATTTTTAAGGCGGGATTCTCCACAGCAGATAAAGTGACAAACATCTCCGGTCGCGGTGTCGGTTTGGATGTTGTTCGTGGAGTTGTGGATGCCTTAGGTGGATATGTAGAAGTAGACAGTGAATTTGGTAAGGGTAGCCAATTTAGAATTTCCCTACCAACATCTCTAGCGATTCTCGAAGCCATCATTATTGGAGTCTCCGGCAATCGTTACGTCGTTCCACTTCGCGATGTTAACGAAATTATTGATCTCAACAGTTTTCCTAAAGAAAAAACCACGAACGGGGGACAGATGTTGTCACTGCGAGGAAACGTGGTTCCAATTGAGACGCTCTCAAGATATTTGCCGGCCAGAAATATTTCGAGCGGTGATGACGTGTTATCAACAAACCGCGATTACTCCCATTTGCAACCAGCCCTGATCACAATGGTTGATTCCAAAAAAATTGCGTTCCAAGTTGATTCAATCATTGCGCAACAACAAGTAGTTATGAGGGATTTAAGTGAGAATCTGTCGAGAATTCCTGGACTCATAGGCGGGACTATTCTGGCCGATGGTGAACCAGGAATGATTATTGGCCTAGACACAATTGGCCGAGCCTTCCTAAAAACTTCAGGCATGGAGAATGCGGCATGAATAAAGAAATTAAAAATATCAACGACACATTGAATGACGAAGATAATATAGATAATAAGTATCTTCTCTTTCGCTTGGGAGATGAGCTTTATGGCACACCTCTTTTGGGCGTTCGTGAAGTTGTTGAGCCTCAAGCTCCAAAGCCAATTCCAAATACAGCAAAGCACTTTTCCGGTGTCATCAACATTCGCGGTGAAATTGTTGGTGTCATCGATTTACGTACTCGTTTTAATCACAAACCAGAAAACGGCGCTCATCAGGCGTTAATGGTTTTCTCTACCGATGGCGGCCCCATGGCCGGCCTTGTAGATAGGGTTGAGTCAGTTATCAGTCTTACTGATAAGGAGATTGAACATAATCCTAACGTCGGTATCGATGTAAATAGGGAGGCTTTGATCGGTATTGGTAAGCACAACAAGCGCTTAATCACACTGATTGATCTACACAAAGTTCTACAAGCACACAGTTTAGAAAATAAAAGGTTAACAGCATAAAAGGTTTTTTAAATTTAAAAGGTTTAAGGGGAGTAAAAGGTCATGAAAAACAATAGTAGAAAATCACTCAAGTTCAAAATTATGAGCTTGTCATTAGGTATGATGGTGGTAATGGCAGTTATCACTTTCATCATGGTACAAGTTCTTAATGGAAAGCAAAAAGAGCTTGCCGAAGGAAACATGAGTTCCTACGCGCAGGGCCTGGCCGCAGCCGTAGCTACGCAATTTAAGCAGCGCTATGGTGATATTCAAGCTTTCGCTTCCAACAGCACAATGTTGTTAAGCGATAAACAAGCGGTGACAGATGTTTTAAATACCTATGTTAAGCTATACGGTATTTACGACACGATTGCTTTATTTGACATTGAAGGCGATCTTGTTGCCGCTAACGACGTCACTCATGACGGAAAAAAACTTGACCTTAAAAAACTCGAATCAACAAATCAAAAAGCTTCGGCTTGGTTCGTTGAAACACTAAATCTTCGTTACTCCAACGAACCAGAGAAAGGGCTGACTGGAACTTTTGTTGAAGATTTTCAATTAGACCCAATCCCAACAATGGTTTATGGCGAAAAACGCTACGGTAACAGCTTCACAACTGCGATTCGCAACATGGAAGGTAAAGTTACAGGCGTACTAACTGCTCGCGCTAACTTTCGTTACGTGGAAAAAGAATTTCAAAACTACTATAACACAATTAAAAGCAACGGTATTGCCTCTGTCGAATTAACGATGTTAAATGGCAAAGGCCAAGTTATCGTTGATTATGATCCTTTCTATAACAAAGGAAATTTGGATATAAACCATAATCCTGATGTTTTGCTTACTCTAAACTTAGCAGAAAAAAATGTTGAAGCCGCTAAAGACCTTGTAGCCGGCAAGTCAGGTCATATTACTTCTCTTCATGCACGCAAAGGTTTTGACCAGTTTACCGGTTACACAAGTTTAAAAACAAATCCGCAATTCCTTTCAACAATTGCTTGGGGGGTTATGGTTAGAGCAGAAGAACATGCCGTTTTAGGTGGTGTTTATGCTTCAGTACGTCCTTTCTACGTCATTGCGGTCATTGCTTTTATCGTTTCCGCGATTTTTGGTTTCTGGTGGACGAATGCTATGAGCTCGCAACTAGTGGCGGTATCTGGCCGCTTGCGACTTGGCGCTGATGATACTTCCAATACTTCCGATGAACTACAAAATTGCGCGAAAGAGCTTGCAGTATGTAGTAACGAACAAGCTGCCGCTGTTCAAGAGACAGTTGCTGCGATGGAAGAGATGAACAGCATGATCAACCAGTCAGGTGAGTACATTGCTGAGTCATTACAATCCGCAAAACGTGTATCTGATAAAACTGAAGAAGGTGCTCAGATTATGCGTCAGATGGTTGATGCGATGGAATCTATTCAAGAAGCGAACAGCCAATTGCAAAATATGGCTAACATCATCAACGAGATTTCAGCCAAAACAAACGTGATTAACGATATCGTGTTCAAAACACAGTTACTATCGTTCAACGCCTCGATCGAAGCTGCGCGAGCAGGTCAACACGGTCGTGGATTTGCGGTGGTTGCGGAAGAAGTTGGTAACTTAGCACAAATGTCAGGTGCTGCTGCGAAAGAAATTAAGAGCTTACTTGATGATTCACAAAAGCAAGTTCTTCAAATCGTGGAGATCACCCGCGCTCGTTCGACAGATGGTCAAGAAGTTAGTAAAAAAGCACAGAAAACTTTCGATGAAATCGCGCAAGAGATTAAAACAATCACTAGCCAAATTGAAAGTGTTAACGATGCGGCCCGTGAACAAGAAAACGGAGTTCAACAAACTAGCGTTGCAATGAACAAACTAGATGAAGCTACAACTCGCAGCGCTCGCATGGGTGAACAAGTATCAGTATCCGCCGACAACTTGAGCGATCAAAGTAAGCGCATGAATCAAATTATGAGAGCTACAATGATGCTTGTTCAAGGTACTGCTGAGAGTGCTGAAGCTGGCGATAAGCGCGGAGATATCGTCGATGAACTGATCTCTGGCCCACGCAAGAAAGAAGTTACTCCTCGTGATTTAGAGGGTGAAAAGGAAGTTGAACAGATTCTTTCAGAAACAGCTGCTCACGGAGCTGCTGTTGCTAAAGAAGATTTGCGTAAACTTGGTAGCTTTAAAGGCAAAACCAATAAAATTATCTCAATCGCTGGTAAACTAGTGGAAAAAGTGAAAGATGTTGAAAAGAAGATCGTTCACACCGCTAAAGGAAAAGTACGCCCCAGCGGCAACGCTAATCCAAAACCAGATGCTGATGATGATATTGATGCCGATGATTCATCATTCAAGAAGACGGTATAGTGTTAACCCCTAGTATAGGTGTTGAATGTTGATAGAAACTAAAGTGCTCATGGAGAAATTCTCATGGGCACTTTAAATTTTACGGAAGAAGAAAAAGACATTATCTTTTCCGTTGCCGAAAAAATCACAGGAACCTGCCAAACTGGAAAATATCGTCGCGGAATTCTTGTGACCAACGTTGCTCGTCGTATGACGGCCACCAATTGTCAGGATCTAGAGCAATATTTTGAATTAGTCTGGTCGGACGCCGCCGAAATGGCTGAGTTTATTTCATCATTGACGATTCACACGACAAATTGGTTTCGTGAGTCTAATCACTATCAGCGATTAGAAGAGATTCTCACTCGCGAAGGATTTAATCTCGATGGCGAAAAATTCCGCCTTCTGTGTGCCGCAAGTTCAACCGGTGAAGAAGTTTATTCGTTTGGTTTAGTTTTAGAAAATATGCGCAGACTTGTTCCAGGGTTTGAGTACGAGATCGTAGCTCGCGACATTGACCCAATTTCTGTTGAGAAGGCCAAGAAAGCGATTTACAAACTCAATGACGACTTCAAGAAAATCAAAGATAACTACCGTCGCTTTTTAATGGTGGGATCGGGAAAAACCAAAGGCTATTTTACCATTGATAAGGAGATTCGCGCGCGAATTAGGTTTGAGGTGCGCTCCCTTTTAGAACCAATCGATGAGAACAACAAAGATTTCGATTGGGTGGTCTGTCGAAACGTTTTGATTTACTTTAAACCTGATGATGTTGAAAAAATCATTAGACGCCTCATGACTCAAATCAAACCCACCGGAATGTTGGTGTTAGGCTCTTCAGAGTCGATAGATCCTAAAAAATATGATTTACATTCAGTTGGCAATTCCAGTTATGTGCGTAAGGATATGCCGAAGGATTTGAAAAACGGCAAACGTCGCGTGTTAGTGATCGACGACTCCGCAACCGTACGTTTGCGCCTATCAAAAATTCTGTCGCCTTTCTTTAAAGTTGTCGCGGTAGGTTCTGCCGACGAAGCAACCGACTACTTACGTATCAACAAAGTGGATGTCATAACTCTTGATTTAAACATGCCAGGTAAAGATGGCCAAACTTGGTTATTAGAACAACGCCGTTACGGTATGAGTACGCCTGTGACGATAGTCTCGGGAGCGGCGCCCTCGGAAGTTCAATCAGTGTTAAAGGCTTTAGGTGACGGTGCTCAAGATTGTATTGATAAAGCAGAATTGCAAGACGACGTAGAGTTTCTCGTTCAGCGTTTAAATGCTCTCATCGATGGAAACGTCAATAGAAGATCACTCAATCAAAAAAAGCGTGGCCCTTCAACTCCGCGCGGTCTTTTGATTAAACCACCTTATCCTGACCTTATATTAATAGGAGCAAGCACAGGTGGAACAGAAACCCTCTGTAATATGATGAAAAACATGGCCTCGTCGTGCCCGCCGGTCATTGTTGTTCAACATATCCAGCACGGCTTCGCCAAAGGATTTGCTGAACGTCTAGCGAATGTTTCGGGTCTAACTCTTGGCCAATCGCGAGAAAATAGCGAACTACTTCCACATCATTTATATATGGCTCACGGTGATTATCATGTTGGCGTTAGACAACGTGGTGACAAATACTTTTTAACGGTAGCATCGACTCAAGAAATAAATCGTCACAGACCAAGCGTGGATTTTTTATTTAACTCCGCTCAATTAGTTAAAGGCCAAATGTTCGCCGCAATTCTTACCGGTATGGGAAGTGATGGCGCGAAAGGATTATTGGGGCTTAAACAATTAGGCGCAACAACCTTTGCACAAGACGAAGGTTCTTGTGTTGTTTTCGGTATGCCGAAAGAAGCTATCCGCTTAGGTGCCGCTAACTTTGTCGGCGATCCTTATGAAATTCGTCGCGAGATGGACAAGGTTCTCCTTGACCCCGAAGTCCTAGCCAAACGTCGTAAGTCTGCTTAAGTCTCCGGCAAGCAGACTAAACTTGCATCAGTATTTCCATTCTCCTTTAAAAATAATATGTTGACATAGATCGACATAGATTATGAAATTTCAGTGTAAAGCTTTAAAAAAGTAAAAGTGTTCGTAAATTGTTTAAGAATAAAAATAGTTTGCGGCGCTTAAGATTAAATAAAAGGAGATCAACATGATAAAGCAGTTCAAATTCTTCGCTGTCGCCGCAGCCCTTGTGGGTTTGGTGGATGCAGCAAGCGCACAAAGTAATATGGAAGTTACGGGAAAAGCCCGTGTACGAGCCGAGATGATGTCAGAAGGTGAAGGCGGTCAAACCGATTTCATTTCTACTGGCGTTGATGTAAATATGAAATGGACACCAGACCCAAAAGTAACATTTTTCTTTCAACCAAAGTTCGTAAAAACTTTTGGTGTTGCTGGCACAAACCCAACAACATGTCTTGTTGGAACTAACTCAGGTGGACTTTGTGATCCTGCTATGAACGTTCACCAAGCGTATACAACTTTTGCTCATTCAGACAAAATTTCTTATATGTTTGGTCGTTACGAAATGAAATACGGGGATGAGCTAGTCATAGGTCCAGTAGGTTGGAACATGATTGGGCGTTCTTTTGACGGTTTGAAAGCTCATTGGACAGTGAACGATATGTGGTGGTTGGATCTATTCTACAATAAAGTTACTGAGACAGGCACAACAGTTGCTCAAGATCATAACTTCAACGGTTTATATATCGGTGGAAAACCAATGGCCGGTATGGAAACAGATCTTTACTACTTGATGAGAGATAACCGTCAAGGTGCTACAGATCCTAAAACTGAAGAGCGAAACACAATGGGTCTTCGTGTAAAAGGTGCTGCTGGCGCTGTTGATTACCGCGCTGAGTACTCTACTCAATCTGGAAAAATGGCTGGAACGAGCATCGAAAAAGCCGATCAAATGGACCTTGAAGTTGGTTTCAAAATGGACCAAGTTTATGGCATGCGCCTTTCAGCTGAATACTTCAATGCGAACTATGGATATGACCAACTTTATCCGACTGGCCACAAATGGTTAGGTTATGCCGATCTTTTCGGTCGTCGTAACATCAATGGCTTCCACGTTGGTATCAGCAATAAATGGAATGATCATATGGAAACAGCTCTTGATTACCATATGTTCAGTCGCGTAGACGATGCTCAGCCGATTTACACCGTTACTGGCGGTGCTTATGCCACTGTCGTTTCAACAGACAAAAACATCGGTTCAGAGATCGATTTAACAGTTAAATGTACTGCTATGAAAGCTCTTACTTGGATGGCAGGTTACTCCATGTTCTCTGCTGGCCAGTATTGGAAAGATTTACGTGGCACAACTAACGATAAAGTTAATTGGGCATACGTAATGGCTACAACTAACTTCTAATAGGTACGGTTGATAATAGCTACTTAAAAGCCCGCTCCCACGGCGGGCTTTTTTTTGTCCAAAATAGCACTTCCACGGTGGCAGTAAAACAAATAAATATTGTTTATTTTTAGACAAAAAATCCGCTCACGCCTGCGCGAATCCGAGTCCATAACCACCAGCAATTCTTGCGACATAACATCAGTGGCACCCGCTCCGACCAAGAGACACCGCGTAAATTTTATCAAGCGATATAACCAATAGCCTCAAAGGTTGCGCCTAAACCAACAAACCGCTAAAAGCGAAGCGTGACTGAACAAAAACTCCTTGAATACCTAAAGAAAAATCCCTTTGTGTTAGCACCCATGGCTGGCATTACTGACAAAGCCTTTCGTACACTGATGCGTGAAATGGGCTGTGGGGTAGTGATTACCGAACTGGTTTCAGCGACAGGGCTCAAATATGAAAGTCAAAAAACGTATCAACTGATGGAGTTTGATGAAATTCAACGGCCTGTCGGTATCCAACTCTTTGGCGAATCGCCTGAAATTATCGCGGAAGGGGCTAAGAAATCACAAGACTTTGGTGCAGATTTTATCGATCTTAATTTTGGTTGTCCCGTTCCGAAGGTTGTTAAAAAGGGTGCGGGTGCCGCGGTCTTAAAAGATCCCCTAGCTTTGGCAGAAATCTTAAGGAAAGTAAAAGCGGCTATCACTATTCCGTTAACTATAAAAATTCGCACAGGCTGGGACCAAGATTCCCGTAACGCCAGTGAAGTCGTGAACATTGCTGCTAATGAAGGTGTAACCTGGGTAACCATCCACGGTAGAACTCGCGCGCAAGGTTATACAGGTTTTGCTGATTGGGATTTTATAAGAACCATCAAACGAAGCGCGAAGATTCCAGTTATAGGCAACGGTGATATTCACTCCGCTGCTCAGGCTGTTGATCGTCTCCATGTTTCAGGTTGTGATGCAGTGATGATTGGGCGTGGTTGTTTGAAAAATCCATATATATTTTCGCAAGCTAACTCGCTGTGGAAAGCACAACAGCCACAAAACCAAGTAAGGCCTTACACAGAAATTCTCGCGAGCCTTTCGCAAGGACTCGAAAGATCCTATGACCAACGTCTAGTCAAAATCCAGCTGCGAAAATTTGCGATGTGGTTTTCGGCGGGCTTCCCTGATTCCTCGCAATTTCGTAAAGAAATTTTTACGGAAGATGAGTTACCACGACTTAAGACCTCCATTGAATCTTACTTCTTTAGAGTGCAGAATTTACCCATGAGGGACACTTCATCTGAAGCTTTCCTTATGGGGGGACATGGATAAAGAGATATATTTCGACAAAGCGCTGATCGAAGCTCGTGGTGTCACCAAGCTATTGCATTCCGATGGCGTTCTTAAAGATATCACTTTTATTTTTAATGCTGGTCAGAGTTTTGGTTTTCTCGGGCCGAGATGGTCGGGTAAATCGAGCCTCCTCAAACTTCTATACTGTTCAGCAACCGCCGACAAAGGTGAAATTTTTGTTTTAGGACTAAATACACTCACGCACAGTTTAGAAATTAAAAGCATGATCGGTATTGTCCCCGAAAATGAAAGTCTAGAGAACGAACTAACAGTTATTGAACAACTTATGACCTTTGCTGCCTTTTACGATTTGCCAAAACCGGTTGTGCGAAATCGTGCTCGTGATTTATTGCAACAACTCGAGCTTGCTGATGTCGAAGGAGTTACGGTTCGAAAGCTAAATCCATTGCAGCGAAAAAAACTTGCTTTGGCCAGGGCACTAATCAATTCTCCCAAACTTTTGATCCTAGATGAAATTACTCGTGGACTTACTAGTGTGGAAAAGGAGTGGATGTGGCAACAACTAAAGCTTTTAAAAGCGGCTGGAATTAGTCTCGTTCTTAGTAGTTCCAGTGCTCACGAGTGTGAAATTATTTGTGACCAAGTTTTGCTAATCCATAAAGGATCAATCATTGGCCAGGGTAAACCTAAAAGTCTGATTTCAGACATCGTCGGTGCTCACATAATCGATTTTCATTGTCCACTCAATGAAGTTGAATATCAGTACAATAAATTAAATAAAGAGTATGAGGCCTACGTTGCAAAAAATCGCATTCGTCTTTTCATTAAGGATGGTCAAGACCTGCAGACTCCACAAGCAAAGATTAGCAGCGAACATTTGTTGATACGCAAACCTAATTTAGACGATGTGTACTTTAAATTAACCGGATCTTCTCTGGAGAGCACATGGCACAAAGCCTTTCAATGACGATCGGAGAACTGATTTTCTTTCCGCGCCTGCGTAAAGGAGTCATCCACATCATTCAACACAATTTTGTTCTCTTTAAACAGTCGCTATTGGTGAATTTCTTTTGGATTGGTGTTGAACCGTTAATTTATTTGTATGCAATTGGTATTGGTGTTGGCTCGCTCATCAGCGATGTGCAGGGGATAAAGTATTTTGAATTCTTTTTTCCGGGTCTCATTGCGGTTACCGCAATGATAGTGACGAGCTATGAGACAACTCATGGTACCTATAACCGCGCGTATAACGACAGAACATTTTCGGCGCTTTTTCTTACTCCGATTACTAGCCATGATCTGTTTTTAGGAGAAATTTTATGGGCGGTCGTTAAAGGGATGTTGTCGGTTTCGACAATTTTATGCGTATTGTTTTTAATGAACAAAATAGGTTCTCAGGAAGTCGCAATGCTTTTTGCATGCGCAACCATCAGCTGTTGGTTTTTTGCAGCTCTCGGAATGACCGTAAACTCTCTCTCTAAAAATTCAGAATTTTTTATTCTTTATCAGGCTGGATTTCTTATTCCAATGGCAATGTTAGGTGGCGCCTATTTTCCAGTTTCTTATCTGCCGGATTGGGCAAGATATCTCTGCAAAATTTTGCCGTTACCTGAGTCTATAGAACTTATGAGAGCGGTAACCAATCATACTTTCTCCACTGATTTCTATGTGGGTATTGGTTATTTTTTGCTGTTAAGTTTTCTTCTCACCAACATTGCTTTGGTGCGCATGGGGAAACGTTTAGATACAATGCTTTAGATTAGCGAGTGTTCTTTGCACCAACGAATACTATTGCCGATAGCAAAATCCGCGGGTTTAGGATTAAAGTTTAAGTGCTTCTTTGCTTTTTCGTTAGAAAACCAATGGTAAAGTGACGCGACTAACGCATTTTCGCTACTGATAGGACCGGACTTTCCAAACTTAGTCATGAAATCACCAATGAATCCCAAAGAAAATAGAACCGGATTCGGTAAATAGATGGAAGGTGGTTTAACATTTGCGGCGCGAGCGATCTTTGTAAAGAGATCCTTAATGAATAGATTTTCTCCGGAGAGAATATAGCGTTCGCCGTTCTTTCCTTTTTGCCAACCCGAAATGATGCCATCAACAACATCCTCAACGGCAACAACATTGGCCCCACCCGAAGTGTAAAAAGGAAATTTACCGCGTGCCACCTTAAGTTGGGTTCCGCGGCTGCCTTTTTTGGCATCTCCGGCACCGTAAATGGTGGTGGGATTTAATATGACGGATTGAATCTTTCCTTGTGACGTCGCCTCTTTCACCAAAATTTCTGCATCGTGCTTAGTATCAAAGTAACCAAGTTTGAGGTGTGCCACATTGTAAGGTGATTGCTCATTGAGTATTTCTTTGGGAGAAAATCCTGCGCCTATCGCGACAACAGAGCTTAAGTGGACGAGTTTTTCGACGCCACCTCTTTGACAAGCTTCGATGGCATTTTTGGTGCCCTCGACATTGACCAATTGCATTTTTGGTCTAGCAGCGGGAGTGTAGGCGATAAGACCTGCTAAATGGAAAATTGCATTCATTCCTTTGGCAGCGTTGATAACACTTTCTTTGTTAGTTATATCCCCGAACTCTTGAATGCACTTAAGACCTTCTAAAGAACTTAAGTCACTGCCCTTGCGAACCAAAACATGGGTTTCGTGACCCTCATCAAGAAGACGCTTAGTGACCCACGTTCCCAAAAAACCGTTGGCGCCCGTCACTAAAACCTTCATCTCGACCTTCTTCCGGAATGTAAAAATCGATTGTTTCTAAAACAGCAGTCATCGAAAATATTATTATTCTTTAAATTCAAGGAAAATGCAAAGGAGTGCTTATGTCGTTTCAGAATCTTCTCAAAGGTGTTTATCTATTTAAGGATTTAAATGATAAAGATCTCGAGGCGCTCTCGAAACAATCTTCATTGGTAAGTTACGGACCTGGAGATGAGATTTTTTCTCAAGGCGACGAGGCTAAGGCAATGTATCTTATCAAGATGGGATCAGTAAAAATTCAACAAAAAGGCCGCACAGGTGAAGAAATCAATGTTGCTACTCTTGGTACCGGCTCTCTTTTTGGAGAGATGGCGTTCGTTGACGGCGAAAAGCGTTCTGCAACAGTGAGCGCCGTAGAGAAGTGTGACATCATCACGTTACCGTTTGAAAAGTTAAAAGAACTCCTTCGTGGTAACGAAAAGATGTCAGCAAATTTTTATATGTCGATGGCAAAGTTTCTTTGCAATCGTTTGCGGGTAACAACAACAGATCTAAGTTTTGCGAAAGAGAAAAATATTCGCCACTTCTAACCCGCCGTACGTCGGTGAGGGCAATCGTCCTCACCCAGACATAAGACGAAATCAGCGGCTTCAAATACTCAAGAATATTAAGTTATGACAAAATGATCTCATGGTTAAGTTAACAAAACTTAATGGTGAAAAGATTTTCGTTAATTCCCATTACTTGGTGCTTATCGAAAAAACTCCAGACACGGTTATTACCCTTATTGATGGCGCAAAAATATTAGTTAAGGAAACCCCTGAAGAAATTTTATCTGCCGCCACAGAGAAGAATATTAAAGGCCAGGCATGGACAGAATTACGCTAATTGGTATTGCTTTAGGTATCAGCGGTATTTTACTGGGACAAGTGATCGAAGGTGGCCACATCTTGTCGCTGGTGGTTTTTCCGGCCGCTCTGATAGTTTTTCTAGGAACCGCCGGCGCCGTTATGCTCAATTCGACAAAGGAAAATTTAATCAACGGTCTACATCTCGTGCGTTGGGCTTTCAAGGAAACTATCTCTATACCTACCGAAAAAATTATTGCCGAATTAGTTCAGGCCGCGCAAATTGCGCGTAAAGAATCTATTCTAACTTTGGAAAGTAAATTGAATTCATTTTCACATCCTTACATGAGAAATGTGTTTCGCTATGTTGTGGATGGCGTGGATCCGAACACGCTTAAGGACATGTTTGAAAATGAAATTTTCTTAAGTGAAGAAGAGTTAGCTGCAGGAGCAAAAATTTGGACCGACGCTGGGGGATATGCTCCGACCATAGGAATTCTTGGTGCCGTGCTCGGTTTAATTCATGTTATGGAAAACTTGAGTGACACATCAAAACTTGGAGCCGGTATCGCAACGGCTTTCGTGGCAACGGTTTACGGTGTTGGTAGCGCCAACTTACTCTTTCTACCATTGGGTAACAAGATCAAGGGAAAAATCAAAAGAGAGAGCCTCAACAAGGAACTCATCGTTCAAGGCGCAGTTGGTATCGTTAGTGGAATGAATCCCTACATCATCGAAGAGAAATTGAATTCCTATAAACAAATTCGCGTCAAAGACTTAACAAAATGACAAGTCGGCGTCGACCTAAAGAGGAACACGAAAATCATGAGCGTTGGTTGGTGTCCTACGCAGACTTCATAACCCTGATGTTTGCGTTTTTTACAGTTATGTATGCCACGGCCCAGCGCAACCCTGAAAAAGAAAAGCAGTTTGAAAAATCGGTAAGAAAATATCTTTATAGTGTTTCGGCAGGAATGAACGGTGGGACCTCGTTTAATGATCAGGATTTTGGAACAACCCCAATCGCACCGCCAATCGAAATGCCGCGTTCATCTTCGCGAGGTGCTTTGGAAAGCCTTCGTGATAGTGCTGAAGTAGCGAAGGTTATTGAAGGTGTTTACCACGATAGCGTGGGAATTCGCATTCGGCTATTGGCTTCGGCGCTATTTGCAACTGGCTCTTCACAGATAAACGAAGAATCGTTGGAAGCACTAAAAAAAATTGGCGCCTATTTGCAGACGGTAAAAGGTAGGATCATTGTCGAGGGCCACACTGATGACCGGCCAATTAAAAGTAATCGTTTTGCCAGTAACTGGGAGCTTTCAGCAGACCGGGCGGCCAAAATTGTTCGCTACCTTATAGATTTTCATGAGATCGAAGCTAAAAATCTTGTTGCTGTTTCGTATGCAGATCAAAAGCCCATCTATCCCAACACAAATGAAGGCAATCGCAGCAAAAACCGGCGCATAGAAATTCTAATTACGTCAGAGCAAGATAGTTTTTAACGATAAATAATTTTAACAGAATTGATTTTTATGGGTGTGATGGGTCTATCACTGAGATCTCTTTTAACATTTGCCATCGCCTTGAGAACTGGAAAACCTGACGTTACCTGACCAAAAATCGTAAAGTTCTTATCGAGCTCAGGTAGATCCTTCAGCGTAATATAAAATTGGCTGCCATTTTTTCCGGGCTTCGCTGCAGCCATAGCAACAACGCCGGGTCGATCATGATAAAGATCGGGATGAATTTCTTGATCTATTGTGTAACCAGGCGTGCCTGTTCCGTTACCCAAAGGATCGCCAGCTTGAACAATAAAGTTTGGGACTACCCGGTGAAAGGTGAGGCCGTTGTAAAATGGACGTTTCACCTTTTTTCTGATTTCAACATCGACAAATTCCTTGTGTCCTACCGCAAGACCGATAAAGTTGTTAACCGTCTTTGGAGCTTTGTCGTGAAAGAGTTTAATTTCGATATTACCTAAGCTGGTACTGATCAGCGCATAAACACTAGATGCCTTCTTGCGATCGGTTGCAAGCGCATGAGTGGAAATTAAAGTTAAAACTAGAAATGTTTTAAAAAAAATCCTCATACCTGAAAATTATTTTACCCGCGAAATGGGTTAAGAGCATCAAGTATCTGTCGATTGTCACTGAATATAGACAAAACGTCGCTTTCTAGATCCTCTGGGCTCTTCCTCAAAAGTCTAGCTACGACTTTTATAGCGGGATTTTGAAAGTCGACGCAAGAACCAGGAATATTAGTCACCAGCTGATGCAGCTGTTCCAAAATTCTTAAGAACAGATAGTTTTCTTTTAACTTCTGCGCGTGCGAGCGCCATGAACTGGACCAATTGGCCAAATCGGAAATAAAACCTGTTGTAGAAGCAGAACTGATCTTAACTTTGCTTTTCAAGATTTCCCACTGACAAGTAAATTCTATATCTACCAAACCACCGGGTGTGAATTTTAGATCGATACCTTTTCCTTTGGGCTTAAGCAGTTTCGCTTTGATGGAGATGAGCTCCTGAACTTCCTCGGGTTCTAAATCGCGACCTTGCGCCCATGCGGAAACCGGGATGTCACCGCCAGCAAGTGGTCGTGCTTTTAGATAGGCCTGTCTCTCCCAAATTTTTGCTTCTGATTTTAAGTAATCCTCTAGTTGTTCTAGCGAGACAATCACCGGCCCGGCGTTACCTGAAGGGCGTAGTCGTAAATCCAACGAGTAAAGAAAGCCGCCTCGGTTTTTTTGCGTAAGTCTCGTAATAATTCGACGTGCGACTTTGTGATCTTCCTGCGTTACCGTATTAGCAGTTACAAAAACAAAATCGATATCGGAACGCAACCCCATTTCTCGTCCTGCCCATTTTCCCATTGTCAGAAACGACAATGACGAAGCGGGAAACTCTTGGAGCGTCGCTCGCAAAATCATTTTACAAACCGTGTCTGCGGTTTCTGAAAGTGATGCGGTTAGTTTGAAAATATCTTGTTGCGCTAAAAATTGGCTACTGTTGATAAGGTCGCTCAGTAGTCTAAAGTCTCCCAGTTGCTCAAGCATAACATTGAGGTCTTCTGAGAACCTCTCCGAAGTTTTTAAAAAGTAGCTGTCTATGAGCTCGGGGCGTGAAATAAGAATCTGGGCCAGATAAGGTGAAGTCGAAAGCAACCATGAGAGTTCGCGAATGAGATTAGGTTGCCGATTAAAGAGCGTAAAAAAAGTTGCTTTAGCACGAATCGCCCGAACAAAATCAACTAAAAGTGCCAAAGCCAGGTCTTTGTCGCCATCCGTTTTGCTGAGTTCAATCATAAAATCTTGTAAAAATATCCGTCGAGCTTCTTCGTCGCGATCAGATTTTTTAGAAAGTACTTTGGCCTCAAAAAGATTGTTCCAATCATCTTTAATTTTTTCAGAGTTAAATCCTAACGAACCTAGCCATTTCAATTGTTCCACTGTAGATACCGGTATTTGATCTTTCTTGCGGGGCGCTCCGAGAAGAGTGGAAACAATCTTATCAACCTGCTGGGCGGTCCCCACCAGCGTATTCCAGTCATAAAATTGAGACCAATCTGAATTAATCCAGATATGAGTCTGCTGGTCGTCTTTGGATTGAACCAGATTTTCTAGTTGGCGATATTGCCAATAAGAATTAATGAGAAAGTTGGCATCGTCTTGTTGTAAAAGATTTTGCTCCGATAAAACCCTAACAGCTTCTTCGGTTGATTTTGTTTTTAAGTTAGATACTTTTCCGCCATGAATGACCTGCAAGGCATGGACAAAAAGTTCGATGTCCCTGATTCCGCCGACTCCAAGTTTTAAGTTGAAGGTTTGGTCATTTCTCGCCGGGTATTGATGTTGAATTTTCTCACGTAGAGTCTTTAAGTCTTCCAGTAAAGTAAAATCGAGGTGCTTACGAAAACAGAACCGCTGGCTAAAGGCGTCTACTTTTTTAATGATTTCAGGTTTGCCGGTAATGGGGCGTAAACGAATGAGAGCTAAGCGCTCCCAGGTTTCTCCGTAGTTCCCATAATAATCTTCGAATTGAGAAACCGTTCCAATCGTAGGACCTAAGCGTCCTCCCGGGCGTAAATCAAGGTCTACTCGGTAGAGAAAACCGAATTCAGTGCGTTTGGATAAGGTGTTTACAAAATCCGAGAAAATCTTTTTATCAACGATCGCATTGTCGTCAGAGACAAACATGATATCAATGTCAGAACTAAGATTTAATTCGTGTGCACCCAATTTGCCAACGGCAAAAATAGCTACGGGTTGTTGACTTAGTCCGCTCAGGCAAAACACTTCACGTATAATATTGTCGGCGGTCTCGCTCCAATATTGACAAACTACTGCTGCTGAAACTTTTTTAAAATAATTTGCAAGAGAGCACTCAACGAAGGCCCTCAGGCGTCGTTGCCGTAAAATTTCAAACTTATCGGTGGTATCTCTTTCAAGTAACTGTAGGTAGTGGGTGAGAACAGGTAAAACGGAAGTGGCTGCATCGATATCGCTTTTGCTATAGCTATTTACCGACGGCAGTAACTCATTAATCAAGGTAAGGCGACCACGATGGTTTTATGTAGTTAAAATTATCAAATGTTAAACGTCTTTCATCGGAGCCGTCGAGATTAACGATATAGATTTGCTTGCTCCCGGTGCGATCACTGAAGAAAACAATATGACGGCCATCAGGTGAGAACGAGGGGTCTTCGTTATTTGCCATACGACTGCTACCGCGCTTTTCCGAACTTGTTAAGCGGAGCATGTTGGTGCCGTCAGCGTTCATTAAAAAAATATCAAAATGATCTTTGTCAAAGCCAGCAAACGCAATGAGTTTGCCATCGGGTGACCAGGCGGGACCCGCGTTATAGCGGCCTGCAAACGTCATTCGTGTCACATTTGATCCATTGACATCCATCACGTAAATCATCGGATAACCACTTCGGTCAGAAGAAAAAGCGATCTTCTTAGAATCCGGGCTAACGGAAGCCTCAACGTTCATAGCACCCAATGGACCTTTAGTAATACGAGTGAGTTGTTTGCCATCGAGACTAATTTTGTGAATATCGGGATTGCCGTTGCGGCTGAGTGTGAACAAAAGATTTTTGTTATCAGGAAAAAAGTTGGGGCCTGAATTAATTCCCTTTTCGTCTGAAAGTGTTTTTATCTGACCGCTAGAGACATCATGAATCATCAGATCGGCATTTCTCGATTTAAGCTTTGGATGGAATAAAAATGCGGAGAAAGCAATTTTCTTTCCGTCCTTTGACCAAGCCGGGGAAGCAGTGATGGATTTGTAACTGGTGATTTTTTTAACGCTACCATCAAAAGCATCCCAATCCATGGTGTAAAGCTCTTTAAAGTCTTTGCCACCGCGATCACTGACTACCGCAAGCTTGGTATTAAAAATACCCTTTTTTCCGGTCAGGTTAAAAACCACATCATTACAAAAACCGTGCGCCAAACCGCGCAAGTTGGTTTTCGTGCCGGAGTATTTTTTACCGAAAATTAATTTTGCCGTTGGCACATGATAAAGATAGGCCTCGAAATCAACATTGTTTTGTTTGATGCTATAGCCGGCGCGGATTAGAAATTCAGTGCCAATCTTTTTCCAGCTTTCAAAATTGAAGCCGTTTGGTTCGGCCGTTATAGGCTTTAACCCCTTTTTGTCTGGATCTTCAAGGTAAGCGTTTTTGTCTATAAATGTGAAGTAAGCGCTTACGTCTAAATCGTTTTTAACAACGTCAAAAAGCGTTTTTCCCGCTTCAACATAGTTGGGCGCAAGAGAGGTACTGCCGAAGAATTGAAATGAAGGTAGAGCAAGTAAACTTTTTTTGACCATCGTGCTTTGGCCAAGTTGAATATATATTTTTCCTTCTTTTTCTTGAGCAAACGCTGCGCCGGTGAATACAAAAATTATTAAATGACTTATGACAATAATCTTTTTCATAACAGACCTCATTCGGGAAAGCCTACGATCATACCAGTAAAGGACAAAATATTCGTCAGCCTCTCTGGTGGCGCCGGTAACGGTGATGCGTTGGCAACTGCGGTTAAAAGTAAATTGTCATAAATGTCATTACCAGAGGATTTTACCAAAGCCTTATGTATGACAAAACCGCGGTTGTCTATCTTCACCAAAACCTGGGCTTTAAGGTTAGCATCTTTTAGCCACTGGGGCAAGACGAGGAAGGATCTGATCTTGATGCGAACCGAATCAAAGTACTTATCATATTCAATTTTAGCGACGCCCTTTATTTCTGATCCGGGCGACAAGATATTTCCTTTGTATAGTTCTGGGTCAGGTTTTTTCAATTCTGGCTTTTGGTCTTCAGCCGGGCGGGATTGATTTTTTGCTAACTGAGACTTTAATTTCTCCAGCGCCTTCATTTGGTCTTGACGAGTTTTTTCTAGATCAAACTTTTTGGTTTCTTTCTTGGGGGTTGGTTCCTTTTTTTTCTCAACGACAGGCTCTTCAGGCGCAGTTTTTTCTTCGACCTGCGGGGTTTTGATTTTGTCGGGTAGAGCCACTAAATCCACTTTAACGGCATTACTAATTAAAATGTCGTCACTCGGAAAAAATACGGCGCGAACAGTGAGAAATAAAAAAACGATAACGTGAGCTATCGCAGACATAACTAGGCTGTTATTGCGCGGGGGATTTAAAATTATGGCTTTAATCGCATTCATTTTGTTTTTGGAAGTGTCACAAGTCCAATACTTTGAATTCCGGCTCCGCGAATTTCAGCCATTGTTTCGGCAACGAATCCGTAGGCTACAGCTTTATCAGCCTGCAAGTATATTTGTTTATTTTTTCTTGTCTTGAAGATCGCTATTAACTTTTCGCGAAGTTTACCAAGGGAAATCTCGATTCTCTGTTTATCCTTACCGCCCCCGCTAATAATAATTTTCTCATTCTTATCGATAGCCAGGATAAAGGGCTCAGTCTGGGTTTCAACGCCAGAGGCGGCCGTCTCTGGAAGCTCCACATCGATTCCTTGTTGCATCAGAGGAGCGGTAACCATAAATATCACCAGTAAAACGAGCATTACATCCACGAAGGGAGTTACGTTTATCTCGGCAAGAACTGATCGGCGGCCTTTACCAGTATCGACAGTCATTATTTTTCCCGAAAGAAATTTCGTTTCGCAATATTAAGAAAATCGGAAGCAAAAGTTGAAAGTGTTAGCTCTTCCTTTTTAAGTTTAGTCAGAAATAGGTTGTAAAACACCACGGCAGGTATTGCTGTGGCCAGACCGATCGCGGTTGCAATAAGAGCTTCTGAAATCCCAGGTGCAACGACCGCAAGATTGGCGGCGCCCGTTAGCCCGATTTGGTGGAAAGAGTTCATAATTCCCCAAACTGTTCCAAATAATCCAATAAAGGGACCGGTGCTACCGACAGTTGCTAAAATACTTAAGCGCTCTTCAAGTACCGCTACTTCCTGGTCAATAGATTTTGTTAATGAGCGTTGTAAGTTATCAATTCCAGAGAGGAGTGGTGGCCCGGTTTTTTCATCGGCGTCTTTCTGTCGTGCGCTCGCTAGCTTCTGCAACTCGACATAACCAGTTTTAAAAATACGGGAGAGCGGGCTCTGGCTATTGGTTTGAACTTGTTGATAGATGGAATCAAGAGAAGTAGCTTTCCAAAAAGAATCTAAAAAAGGAGAATTTGTTTGTTGCGCCGAACGAAACTGTTTACGCTTTTCTATGATAATCGCCCAAGAAATGACTGATAAAGATATCAGAACGAGCAATGTTAATTGGACGACAAGACCAGCTGACCAGATTGAGTGAAAAATTCCACCATTTGCTTGAATATTCATATGTTTAAAAGTTAATGCGAATTCGAAGTATGGGCAAGAGCTAATGCATTATCGATTATTGCTTAACCACTGAAATAACTTTTCAGCATCGCGAGTGATGATGCCATCAACATTTTCCTGTATCAGCGTAGACCATTGTAATTCTGTTTCATCTGGTGCAACAAAAACTTCAATGTTGCGGCGATGAAGTTCTTTAACAAGTCTGGGCGAAATCTCATCGCCTTCGCTTAAGAAATCCAAAATGTAAACGTCACCTACCACTGGGGGGACGGATTCTAGGCCGAGTGTGTTTAATAGAAGCATACGACTCGCTTGCCCGCGTCCTATTGCTAGCGGCCAATCCGATTTCGCTTTACGGAGTTCCTTAATGACATTGTCATAGGAGCTATCAATAATGATTCGCTCAAAAATATCGGGTTTTAGCTTGCTTTCAATGACCTGAATTATCTTGCGATCGACGTCCATTTTATAATTTCGAAAATTAACGATGAACTTTATTTCGGGATTCTCTAAAAACAGAGCCGGCAGTTTTTCCAGTAACTCATTATAATTTTCTGGACCAAGGTTGAGGTAAATTGCGCCTTGTTGGTCACTCTTGAACTTTTTAAAAAGAAGTTTAAGGCTTTCTAAGCGTTCGCTTGTCAGGGTTCTCATGCTTTCTGTTTGCGCAATGACCAAACGATTTTCCCACCAATGAGTCTGATTGGCTTTAGCTATAGGTTGTGAAAGGCTTACTAATCGAAGGGCAAAGTGAGCAAAAAGAAGTCCTATTAGGATCGAAGCTGTACTAATAAATAAATGAAAGAATGCTTTTTTCATACGTTGTGCGTAATGCCAATCCTTTGAAATAAGGAAGCTTTATCTAAACAAGCAATGTCCCATGTTGAGTAACAAGAATCTATAAATAGGACTAAAAAAGACCTATTTGTGTTGACTGTAAGTATAGCTGAGTCTAGCATGCGGCTGATAAATCCAAATCATGTTGGGGTTAAAATGGCCCCTTTATATAGAGGTTTATATAGAGGAGTTGCATGCGGATCAACCGTAAAGTCGAGTATGCTTTGATTGCGTTAAAGCATATGAACCAAAAGCGACCGGGAGAACTAACTTCTGTTAAGGAGATAGCGGAGCTATATGGCTGCCCGGGCGATGTCCTAGCAAAAGTTTTGCAAACACTTAGTCGTAAGCAAATCTTAAAGTCCGAGCAAGGGACTTTCGGTGGCTATCATATTCAAAAAGATTTATCTAAGGTATCTCTGCACGATCTTTTCTCAACGGTCCTTGGCCCGCAAACGCTGGTGAAGTGTTTGCAGGTTAAGAATCATGACTGTGAAATCAAAGAAACCTGCAACATCTTGGGGCCGATTGCGAATTTGAATGCGCGAATGGAAGAATTTTATCGCGGTCTAACTATTCAAGAAATTCTACAAGGTAAAAAAGCGAAAGCAAATAGGGTTTCAATGCTTGAGGAGCATTCTTTATGAAGTCCTCCAGCACCAGTTCAGTTAATGAATATAAATATGGTTTTACCACCGATATCCAAACAGAAACTTTTCCTAAAGGTTTAAACGAAGACATCATTCGAAGAATTTCTGCAAAAAAGAATGAGCCTCAGTTTCTTTTGGATTTTCGCCTCAAAGCTTTTAACTATTGGCAAAAAATGGAAGAGCCAAATTGGGCTAAAGTAAAATATGAACCCATTGATTTCCAAAATATTTCATATTACTCGGCACCAAAAACGACGAATACCGAAGGACCGAAAAGTCTTAATGAACTTGATCCTGAGCTTTTGGCAACTTTTGAAAAATTAGGAATTCCTCTCTCGGAACAAAAACGAATTTCGGGTGTAGCGGTAGATATTGTTTTTGATAGTGTCTCCTTAGGAACAACTCATCAGGAAGAGTTAGAAAAAGTGGGCGTCATCTTTTGCTCGATTAGTGAAGCGGTAGAAAAATACCCGGAACTCGTGCAGAAATATTTGGGATCTGTCGTGCCCTATACAGACAATTTTTTCGCGACTTTGAACTCCGCTGTCTTTAGTGATGGTTCGTTTTGTTATATCCCTAAGGGAGTAAGATGTCCGATTGATCTTTCGACCTATTTTCGCATCAACGCCAAAGAGACAGGGCAGTTTGAGCGTACTCTCGTGATTGCGGACGAAGGTAGTTTCGTGAATTATCTCGAGGGATGTACGGCTCCTCAGCGAGATGAGAATCAACTCCATGCTGCCGTCGTTGAATTGGTGGCTTTGCCTGGCGCTGAAATACGTTATTCAACAGTACAAAATTGGTATACCGGAGATAAGAACGGTCGCGGCGGCGTCTATAACTTTGTGACCAAACGGGGAAAGTGTTTTGACAGTGCTCGCATATCGTGGACTCAGGTTGAATCTGGCTCGGCAATCACTTGGAAATATCCCAGCTGTATCTTGCAAGGGGATAATTCTGTCGGGGCTTTCTACTCGGTAGCGCTGACGCACGATAAAATGCAGGCAGATACGGGCACGAAAATGATACACATAGGTAAAAACACAAAGAGCACAATTGTTTCAAAAGGTATTTCCACAGGGTCATCTGTAAATACCTATCGCGGCCAAGTAAAAATCTTACCGTCGGCGAAAGGCGCTAGAAACTATTCGCAATGCGATTCGATGCTGGTTGGCGATAAATCGGCCGCGGTGACCTTTCCTTACATAGAAAATAAAAACGCGACGTCCATTGTAGAGCATGAGGCTTCGACCTCGCGAGTAAGTGAAGATCAGCTTTTCTATTTGCAGTCGCGTGGAATTGATAAAGAGGGAGCTGTTTCTTTGTTAGTTAATGGTTTTTGTAAAGATGTTTTTAAGCAGCTGCCTTTAGAATTTTCTGTGGAAGCAGTTAAGCTGATCGAAATGAAACTTGAAAACAGTATTGGTTAGGAGCAGTTGAATGTTAACCGTTGAGAATCTGAGTGCAAAAATTGAAACGAAAGATGTTTTGAATGGTTTTAATTTGCAAGTTAAGGCTGGTGAGGTGCATGCGATCATGGGACCTAACGGTTCTGGCAAAAGTTCATTTGCAAAAGTTTTGGCTGGTCATACTTCCTATCAAGTGACCGGCGGCAAAGTCTCCTATGAAGTGAATTTTAAGAAGCGAGATCTTTTAGCGATGAGTGTCGATGAACGCGCTAAAGAGGGTGTATTCTTGGCCTTTCAGTACCCTGTCGAAATTCCTGGCGTGTCTAATGAGACTTTTTTGCATTTATCATTCAATCAGCTTTGCAAACATCATGGTACCAATGAAGTTTCCATCGATGAATTTCGAAAAATCATAAAAGAGAAGGCTAAAATTGTAGAACTTGATGGCTCTTTCTTGGAGCGTTCTGTGAATGCTGGATTTTCCGGCGGAGAAAAGAAGAAGAATGAGATTCTACAAATGGCCATTATGTCTCCGCGTCTCTGCGTTTTGGATGAAACGGATTCAGGTCTAGACATAGACGCGCTAAAAGTGGTAGCTGGGGGCGTGAATAAATTAAGAAGTAAATCCAACGCCATTGTCTTAATCACGCATTACCAACGTTTACTTAACTTTATCCAACCTGATTTTGTGCACGTTCAGATGAACGGAAGAATTATTAAATCAGGTGATAAATCGTTGGCGTTGCGATTAGAAAAAGACGGCTACGATTGGGTACAGCGTGAGGCGGCAATGCAATGAACTCTAATGTGACGACCGAACAGATCGTTAAAAACCACGATCAATTTTTAAAACGTGGTTTTGGAAAGTCACTGAGGGCGCAACACACCTCGGGTCTGCAGTCTTTTTTGCAAAGAGGGTTTCCTACTGCGGGAGATGAAGACTGGAAGTATTCTAATCTTAACAAGGTTAAAGAATACCTCTCATTTGCCAATCCTGGTGGTGATGCAGCTGTGGCGAACATAGAAAAGCAAGTGGCCGAAGCTCTGAAGGAGCTTAAAGTTCAAGAGAACTATGTGGTTTTATTTAACGGTGTTTACTGTCATGGTCTTTCTCGTCCAGCTGACGGTGTTAAGCTAGAGGCGGTGCCGGTCCGTGAAAAAAGTTATCTTACTGACCTAAATAGTGCTTTTTTGACGGAAAGTCTGGTTGTTAATTTTGAGAGCAATCAACAGTACCCGATGACGATTCTGCATTTTGTCGGCGAAGGTTTATCTGTTTCGACGCGATTGAATCTCGCTGTTTCGGAGCATGTAAAAGCGCAAGTGAATGAGGTTGTTCTAGCGGTCGGAGTGCTAAACCATGTCACCGATATTAATTTGGAAGTCTCGTCTCGTATTGAACATGCTGTTATTCAGAACTCCTCTGCAAAGGGAAAAGTTTTTCACGAAGTGACTTGTGAGCATAAAGAAAAATCGCAATCAAGGTTCTTTAATTTGTCGGTAGGAGCAGAGTGGTCGCGATTTGACTTGCGCTGTTTCCTGAAGGGAAGCGATTCGCGTAGCGAGGTCGTCGGTCTTTACCTGGCGAGGGATAGTCAGGTGACAGATCATTGCACCAAAATTTTTCATCAAAGTTCCAATACGCACAGTATGCAATTGTATAAGGGAATTGTTTCCGATACCGCGAAAGCCATTTTTAATGGTGTTATTCATATTGAAAAAAATTGTGCAAAGTCGACGACATCTCAGCTCAATCGAAACCTTGCACTCGGCGATCGTGCGGAAGTCATTACCCGCCCGCAATTGGAAATTTATAACGACGATGTGAAGGCAAATCATGGAACGACGATTGGTCGATTCAGTGATGAAGAACTGTTCTATTTGCAAAGTAGAGCCATTCCCTTGCCTCTCGCCAAAGAAATTTTGGGGCAGGCGTTTATCGACGAGGTGTTGGCGCTTGGTGTGGACGGAGAAATAAGAAAAGCGTGTGAGCGAATGATTAAACTAAATATTGCAGGTGTTAAGGCAGATGACTAACTTCGCAATTGGTGATCTTAGAAATGAATTTCCAGTCTTGCATTCAAAAGTGCACGGCAGAGATCTTGTATACCTCGATAGTGCCGCCACGACTTTGAAGCCTAGACGAGTTGTCGAAGCCATGAATCAGTTTAATCTTTTTGAGGCGTCAAATGTTCATCGTGGAGCTCATTACTTGAGTTCCAAAGCCACAGAATCCTTTGAGGGCGTCAGAAGTAAGACACAAAGGTTTATCAATGCGACAAGTTCCGATGAGATCATTTTCACTTCTGGAACCACCGCTGCGATCAATATGGTAGCCGCTTCTCTTGCCAAAGGGTATTTGAAGGCTGGGGATGAGATTGTTCTTAGCGAAATGGAACATCATTCAAATATCGTTCCTTGGCAAATTGTGGCGCGTGACATTGGCTGCAAGGTAAGATTTGCACCGATTAAACAAGACGGTGCTTTAGATCTTCAAGCTCTTCACGACATGATCTCTGCAAAAACGAAGATCTTGTCTTTGGCGTTGATCTCCAATGTTCTTGGAACAATTAATCCGCTCAAAGAGATTTTTAAGTTGGCAAAAAAATATGATGTCGTTACGGTTGTTGATGCCGCTCAAGCAGTAGCAATTCAGCCGGTTGATGTGCAGGATTTAAACTGTGATTTTCTGACCTTTTCAGCGCATAAGATGTTTGGACCTTTTGGGGTCGGCGTACTTTACGGTAAAAAAGATTGGCTGGAAAAACTACCGCCGAGTCTTGGTGGTGGTGGTATGATCGGCGAAGTAACTCGAGATGGATTCACGACAGCCGACCTTCCTTATAAATTTGAAGCTGGAACGCCAAATATAGCTGGAGTTATTGGTTTTGGCGCTGCTATTGATTTTATTAAAGCATACGATTTTAAGGCAATTTCAAATTACGAATTGAACCTAAGAAAGACGCTTGAAAAGCACCTAGAGTCCTTAGAGGGCTTGCAAGTCTATGGGACGACTGCTGACAAAGCGGCAATATTGTCATTTAATCTAGAAAGTCATCACGCAAGTGATGTCGCCTCTATTCTCGATCAACAGGGCATTGCCGTTCGCGCCGGTCATCATTGTGCACAAATTTTAATGAATAGATTAAAGGTTCCGGCGACCGTCAGGGCCTCTTTTTCGCTTTACAATAATGATAGCGACATAAACCGTTTGATCGAGGGAATTAAAAAGGCTAGGGAGTTACTCTCATGAATGAAGATCTTTTAATCCACGTTCAACCGACACCGAACCCTCGCGCTTTGAAGTTTGTTCTTAATAGAGAAGTAAAGACTTCAGGCAAAGCGACATTTAGCAATCGCGATGAAGCAGAATCGGTGAAACTTGCGACAGCATTATTTGATTTAAACGGTGTTTCACAACTTCATTTCTACGAGAATTTTATCACCGTTACTTTTTCTGAAGAAGTTGATCCGTCCTCACAAGAGGAGAATGTTTGCGCGGTCATCCGCAGAAACATCGATATTCATCATCCTGATTTTGAAATTTCAAAATCCGCTCCTAAAAGGACTTCGACAGACCCTAATATTATGAGAATCGAAGAGCTTTTAGATAAAACCGTCCGCCCTGGATTGCAAGGAGATGGCGGAGATATTGAAGTTATCTCTTATGCGGATCACGTTCTTGAAGTTCGTTATGAAGGCGCGTGTGGAACATGTCCCAGCGCGACTGCAGGCACATTGATGGCTATCGAGTCTATACTTAGGGATGAGTTTGATCCAGACATTCGAGTGGTAACACTTTAGTATAGTCTTTCCTTATTACTTAAGTAAGGTCCTTACACAATCTGTCGACCTTATTGTCGAGTCGAATTACAATATATGTAAGCAATAGTAGTATGAGAAATTCCGCAGCGGTTAAATACAAGTCGGATAAGGATTTCCTTCGCGATTTTTTCGCGAAGTCGCCGCACTTTTCTCAATTGAAATCAAAAGCTTTGTCGCAACTTTTACAGATTTCGAAGCTAATAACGGCGGCGGCAAAAAGCATCGTCTTCAATGAAGCCGACAAACATAAAATTCTTTATTTTCTTATCGACGGGCGACTGTGTGTAAATCGCGGTAAATCTAATAGTTTTTTCATTCACAAGCCAGGTGAAATTATTTTTGATCCTAGCGCGCTCAACCCAGGTCTCTCTTCGTACACGCTCGACGCCGAAACTGAATCACAGCTTTTAGCCATTAACCTTAAGGATTTAGAATCTGCGTTTACTAACGCCGATCTGCAAGCGGCAGTATCGAAAATTATTTCGATGGCCCTGTTAGACAAATTATTATCGACGGAGCAAAAGGCACAACGTTTTGAAAAAGCCCAGAACGAGTTGTCCTCTCTTAAAGAACAGCTTGCGCAACGAACTAAAGAGCTGGGAAATAGCCTTACCAAACTTGAGGAAGTGTACCAAACAAAGGAACTCACGTTTTCTAAGCTGCGATCTTTTTATGATAAACATATTCCTATTCTCCAGGAAAAGGCTTCGTCACTAGAGAAGTTGGGTATGCATAAGATTACAAATTCCATCAATACTGCGGTCGAGGGAATTGAGGAATTAATGGAAATACTTTCAACGATCAATAGAGTTGAAACCTCGCAAGAACTCAAAAACAAAAAGATTCTCATTGTACAACCGGATCGCCGCCAGCAGTTACTCGCTAAGCTGTCTTTAGGTGGTCTCAACGTTGATTTTGATCTTGTTCTTAATGCCACTGAAGCCGAAAGCAAAATTGAATCCTCAGAATATGACATTGTTTGCCTCGATTTCAGTTGTCTAGAAATTGGCCGCAAAATCCAGCAAGAGAAGCCGTTGACGGAAATTCTATTATTGGCGCCAGAGGACTTTAAGTCGTCAATCGGCAAACTATTGGGTCACGATTGTTACACCAAAATTATTTCGCAGAATTCATTTGATAGAAATTTTTCGATTAGAAACCTGCATTCGGCCGTCCACAAAATTGCAACCTTCGACTTTTTTGGTGTGGAAAAGTATCTGGATGCCGGTGTAAAACCGCAAGTCAAAAAAGTAAGATCAAGTAAGGACCGCAGCCACTTGATTGAAGAAATGGCTGACTACTTAAAGGCCTTGGGAGTGCGAGGTTCAATTGTTGATCGCTGTCGCACTACTGCTGAAGAGCTTTTAATGAATGTGATATACGATGCGCCGGTGGATAAATCTGGTAACTCCCTTTACAATCATTTGCCAAGAAGTGTGCAGGTAGATTTGAAACCTGAAGAAGAAAGTGAATTTATCTACGCCTGTGATGGCGTTTTGGTGGCAATTTCTGCGCGCGATCCGTTTGGGTCGTTACAGCGTGATACACTACTTAAGTATATTGAGAGTTGTTATACAGGTAAGGCAGGAACTCTTAATGAAAAAAAGGGTGGTGCGGGTCGAGGTCTTTTCATGTTATTGGAAAACTCGGACCAGGTCGTGTTTAATGTGAGACATCTTTCTCGCACAGAAGTTATCTGTCTGTTTAACGTCGACATGAACACGTCCAGAACGTTTGAGCACTCGTCGATCCAAATGTTTTTTTACTAAACACAAGTAATTTAAAAGACGATAGTAAATTGTGAATCTCTAGGATCAATTTATCATTTTGAAACGAGTAAATAATGTCTGTAAATCGCAAAGCCACAAATCTAGAATCAGATAGCTTTGAAACAGAAAGATCTGCAAAATCAAGTTTTACGGAATCTCAGAAAGAAATAATCTTTTCCAAAGCGGAGAAGCTCACTGGAACTTGCCAACGCGGCCGCTATCGCAAAGACATACTTTTAAACAACATTGAAAAGAGAATGCATGCGACCGAGATAATGGAAATATCTGCATATCTTAACTTCGCCGAGACAAACGCCGAGGAAAGACAGTATTTACTTTCTGCACTCACCATTCACACCACCAATTGGTTTCGCGAACCATCACACTACAGTTTCATCGAAAAACTTGTGAGCGAAAACGTCATCGAATTTCTTGATAGACCTCTAACAATCTATTGTGCGGCCAGCTCCACCGGTGAGGAAGCCTACTCTTTTGCTTTGGTTTTGGAGTCGATTCGCCAAAAAAATCCAAAGTTTGACTACAAAATTACAGGTTGTGACATTGATCCAATAAGTATCGAAAAGGCCAAGCGTGGGATTTACGAGACTGAGGGAGGTTCGCACAATAACATCCCTCCCAAATACCGAAACTTTATGCTCATGGGCAGTGGAAAAACCAGCGGCTTTTTTACTCTTGATAAAGAAATACGACGACGCTGTGAATTTGGTGTCGCCAATATGACCGAAAAAATAATCGGAGTTACCTCCTACGATATCGTGGTTTGCCGTAACGCACTTATTTACTTTGAACCAAACGTAATGAAGGAAATTGTTGGTAATCTCACAAAAATCATGAAACCTAACGGACTCTTTATCGTTGGGACCAGCGATTTCATCGAGCCGGCGTCACACGGTCTGCGAGATTTGGGAAAGTCTATCTACTGTTTTGAAAAGGAATCTCCACTTAGCGGGAAGGCAAGCGCTCCAAAAATCTTAATCGTTGATGATTCAGCAACGATTCGAAATTCACTATCCAAACTGCTGATTAAAAGTGGCTATCGTGCGGACTCAGTGGCATCAGCGCAAGAGGCTTCAGAATATTTAAAACGTGAGAAAGTGAGTCTTATAACCTTGGATTTACACATGCCGGGTACTGATGGTCAGACATGGTTAACTCAGCAACGTGCAAAGGGTTTGCAGACTCCGGTGGTGATTATTAGCGGTGCCAGT
>CAYPZY010000001.1:0-44140 GCA_964415155.1 uncultured Bdellovibrionales bacterium | reverse complement strand
TAAAGCTTCTCTTGAAGCTTCCAATTCTTGTTTTATATTTTGGGTGTCCTTTAAATAGGATCGCAGCACCCCAGCGGTTTGCTCTGGTAATTGAGACTCGATCAATTGTAAGAGTTGAGATTGTAAGTCACCCATTATTTCCCCCTTTAAGTTTTTCAATAATTGATTCCGCTGTGAATAAATGAAATTTTGCGCCGTGGTTTAAAATCATATCAATGTCTCTCTCTTCACTCACCCCAACCCCAGTTCCAATGTAAGCTTTTCTTTCCTTTGAAGATTCAATTTCCACAATAACTATTCCAATGGGTCTTGGAGAACCCATTTCTGTAAACTTCCCGAAAATTTTATATAATTGTTCTACACATTCACTTTGAAGTTTAGTTTTCATTATTTAAACCTCATCATAATAGTTCTTTTCAATCGCTTCGCCGGTACGTCATAAAACTGAACTTCTTTTTTACGAGGAAAGCCGCAAGGCATTTTTGCTTCGTGCACGCGCTTCCTCATTTTTCCGCAAACTTTACAGCGTTGTCGCATATTCACTCCGAAAAATTAACTTTATGACCTATTAATGATTGTTTAATTGTATCCCCTGACCAGAAGAACTCGGAGCAGGTGTAATTTTTATCGAATAATTTATTTACCACCGCCACTTCCTTGCAAGTGGCAAGATAAATAAATCCTAAAATAAATAAAAATAGAGAAACAAATATAGTAACTACCATTGTTACTTCTCGCATTCTTCCTCCCCTTCCGGTTTTGGCTTTACATAGGTGCCTCTACTGGCAGGCCAAACCATTCTTGGTTTTAATTCGAGTTTCTCTTTTGTTTTAAGCGCGTTGCGGCGTCGCTTATAGTCTTCAAAAGTTTCACCTTCTTTGCGTTCTAAAGAAAAAATAGACATTATTTTAACATCCTTTTAAATAGTTCTCTTCCCATTTCAAAAGCCTCGATGAATGCTTGAATAAGTCCACCAGCCAGCACAATTGGGAGGAAGATAATAAACCAAACCAAAAACATTGTAATGTAGACCCAGTCAGTCATGAGCGTCCCTTTCGCACGGCGCTTTGTTTTCGTAGATAACTTCTTCCTCCTTTAAATTAATGACATTCGCCTGAGTGGATTCTTTGCTTTCTGACCAATCTATCTTTAGTTCGGTTAAAAATATTTTAATAAAATTAGCTTTGCCTTCTATTGTAAAGAAACCGTTGAGCAGATTAACCAGAAGGTCTGTGAAAATCGTACCGAGTATTGTTATCTTCATTCGAGGAGTTAATTTTTCGTTTCTGTCTATTAGATTAATGACATTCGTTTGAATAAATTCCTTGTAAAATCCCACCAATTCATAAGAAATTTTTTCATCTTCAGAGTCGGGGTCCATT
The DNA here is from genome assembly GCA_964415155.1 of uncultured Bdellovibrionales bacterium. GTDB lineage: Bacteria > Bdellovibrionota > Bdellovibrionia > Bdellovibrionales > SG-bin7 > CAYPZY01. The sequence continues at coordinate 42,758 of CAYPZY010000001.1, read as the reverse complement.
GCTTGGATGCCTTCCATTCTTCCTCCAAATCTTTCTCGTGATGATCGTCCCATTCATCCCAGCTAATATCCGTCCCTCCGCAAACCTCACAAGGGCTTGAAACGTTCCCAGTGTTGCAAGTCATGCAAATGGTAGTCGCCATTTAAAATCCTGAGACTGGCTTAGCTAAATAAATAGTTCCGAAAATTAAAATAGTAATAATGATCCAAAGATAAAATTCTTGTTTTAAACTCATACAAACAAGACCTGATTTTTTTTTACACAATCCATTAAGTGAACTCTTCGAAGTAAATAGAGTCCCAACATCCGAGCAGGAATTCCCATATGCCTGGAAGTGGAGAGAATAAAATTCTCGTCTTCGGAGATAATTTTGAGAGCCTCCACTAAATATTCCTTCATTCGGTCTTGGTCCAGGTTCGAAACCAACTCCAAATAATCAATGGTCTTCTCTTTTTTTGATCCCTGTTTTCCGTCTTCCATTTTTACTTCCTCCATAACCACCTCCTTAATTTAAGGTAACCACAAGTTTATTTATTTGTAAATAAAATAATTTATTTATTTTTATTTTTTTAATTCAGTCAGTTCTTTCATGATGTCCAGATAATCCTCCAGGGGTAAAAGAGCTACCCAGCCGGCGCGATCTTTCTTCCACACCACGCATCGCCACTTGCTTTTAATACAATCTTTGACGGCTTGTGCGATGGCCTGATGGACGTTTAGGGATTGACGGTACTTGACCTCATGGTGGACTGGGAGGGCCTCGCAAATCACATCCTCGTCGCCCCCCTTGCCACAATATTGCTGAGACCTTCGCGCATCCCAGCCGTGGTCTTTTAAAATCTGTACAAATTCTCTTTCACCTCTCCCACCCTTGTTTCTTGACCGCCGCCCCACTGCGCTGCGGCGCTTCTTTTCCTCCGGTGTTATTTCTGTCGTCATTGGATTCCTCCCCTGGATAAGGAACCCAAGTCTCGACCTCGGAGCTCCTTACTTCTTGTTGATAAATTTTAATGATTTCCAAAAGTGGTTTTGGAAACTTTGGATGTTCATAATCGAGCTTAAAAACCTTCATTGTCTTTCCGTCCATGCGACCACTGGCCTCGGCTTGAATTACATAAGGTTCACGGCTGAGCAGGTCGCGCATCGCGGCGCGACTGGCTGGAATATCTTCTCGATGCTTTTTGTAGGTAAGTTCCCATTCATTAAATACCCCAGCGAACCAAAAATTAACGGCGTCTTTTGAATAACCTGTGTTTGGAGACTTCATCGTCACTAATTGCAAGAATCTAAACTTAATTTTTTGTGACATAAACATGGTCAAAATATCGTCGTAAAAGACCGAGAGAGAATCGTAACTATTGATCTTTACATTTTCCACCACCGCGCGTGTGCCTATAAAATCCGTGAAGTCTTGGTCCTCTCCAAAAAACACGTCACAGATTGCGCCAAGTAGGGCGTGAGAGCTTTTAACTCTTACCCCCATCTCTTTTAAGTTCGCGTCCATTGCCTTAATATACTCCAGGGCTCGCGCGTGAATAAGGGGCCAAAATTTATTCTTATTCATCAAGACCCAGTGACCGATTACGTTAAACTGACTCGCGTTGCGCATCATCCACTCATAATTTACTTTGTCTTTTTTGACACGGAGAGCGACGAGCAGGCAACGCGAGCAGAGTGCGGAATCTTTCGGGTGTTCTTGCCCAGAGATTATGAGGGAAGACCTTAATAGGTAAGTCTTTATTTCCCCTGGCGTCCGAGTGGCTTTGATGATCGACGATCGATCATAGATCGATCGGAGGAGGGAATTCTTTTCTCGGATGTTCGCATTGTCATTTCGGTATTCTTCCAACCAAATAGGGACCATGCTCAACTGGTTCACGGCGTTGCGGATGCCTGGTTCAGAGGAACTGAAGGGGACTCCCTTGAGAGTAAATCCAAAGAATTGAGCGAGCCAATTAGAGGTGGTCGATTTCCCTTCCTCCCATTTTCCGTAGAAGAATAGAAACGGAAAACCTTTAAACGAGGCTAAAATTTCCGGCATGAAAAAATTACCCAGCGTCCAACCTAAAAGCATTTTGGCAATATTCTTTTCTAGAATATTCGACATTTTAGTTTCGATCATTTTTAATAGATTCTCTACGCCTGAAATAGGCTCCCCTGTGTCAAACTCCGTCTCATCGGACAGGCGCGGAAGGTCGAATTCATTCAAGGTGTCCGGTAAAAGAAACCCATTCCCATCGATCCAAACAATCTTATTATCTCCCATCTCGTAAAAGTTTCCATCGCGGTACGCACCGTTTTCAAAGAACCAAACCTTCGCTTCTTTGTCGTATCCATAATACTTAAGCTTCGTGACGTACTGTCCGTCCTGCTTCAGCATCACGTACGACCACAAAGCGTGAAGCATTTCGGGTCTTCCTAAAAACTCGTAGTCTCCAATTTCGTATAGGAATCGTTGGAAGGAGGGGAGGGAAACCATTATATCCGGGGTGATTATTCGAGTATGGCTCATCCCGTATGGGCTGGTAATTTTCACAAAACGCTCTGCGAGGTTGTCGTTCATGAGCGTGTGAATAATCTTCATTGTGAAATTAGCGATCCGAATCCGAGCATCGTCTTTTGTTTTGTAAAAAATAAAGCCGTCTTTTTCTTCGATAGGTCCCGCGTAAAAATGAGCATCTATTTTTCGGTCTACATAGGCTTTATGGACAGGTAATAATTTTAAAGTCTTTCGGTATTCAGTGGGGGATAAAGCATCAAAAATGCACTCCTTGTAGTTTTCGTGAGCAACTCCTTGGGCAAGTACTCCATCGATGTCGGCCTTTCCATCCTTTCTCCATTCATCCTTAAGCCTGGCAATCTTAGTTGCGTACCCCTTGCTGTTGAGCTCGCTCGCCATGATGATCTCATAAATGATTGTGTCATAGCGTTTGGTCCAATCTGATTTTTGTTCTTTTGTTTCGTTGTCGAAGCAGATAGTAACCTTTTTGCACTTCAACGCTTCGAGGACTCTTAATAGGTTTGGAAGATTTTTACGACTGTGAGAGGTTATTCCAGGTATCCCAATCGCCGGAACGCCCATAACGCAAGAGGCGGCAGCTTTGAATTCAGATTCTGCTAACACAAGATGGCTGGTGTCCTCCCCCAGGAGAGGGTAGGGGATATAGGGCTGGACACCAACGTCTTTAAAGCCATCCTTGTGGGGTCTAATATGATACAGATCCCCCTTCTCATTGAAGTAGGGGATTAATATATTGTCGCGCCACAGCGGTGCTTTGATGGCAGTAGGCCATTCTTTTGGCGATTGTTTGCCAAGGTATTCACCCGCCGATTTGAATTGCAATAAATCAATTATGGCATCTGAGAAACCTCGTTTAAGTTTAAGTTCGTATCGATGTTCTTGGCGCAGTACCGCCCTGCCCCAAATTAAGGGAAAGTAACCCGTAAGGTCTTCCACACCTACCCCCCACCCATTCTTGAGCCGATTATAAAGGAAATTCTTCTTCTGGTTTTTCTTCCGTGTCGATCCGTCTTGCCTTAATTAAATCTTTTACTTTCTTCACTTTGGGGACGATCGCCGATAATTCTTCCATCGTTAAAGCTTGCTTGGAAATAACAGGATTGATTGAAAAGAATTCGTAGCTGTCCCGCTTGTCAGGTTGAGCCTTTAATAAATATTTATGAGTACAAATTTTATCGTTGAGCAATAAATTAAGTAAAGACTTTCCAGCATCGTAACTTGTTTTTCTAAAAATTAATTCATAAACGTTCCCGTTCACCACCCCATAAAAATTAATAGCCTTGCTGCAAGCCGGCGGTCCTTTGGTCCAATCATCCCAATAGGAGTCGTGCGGGCATTTTAAGCAAGCCTCACCGTGAATATTTTTTACAAGCCCTTCGCTGCGGCACATGAGCTTTCCGGCCTTGGTCATCAAAGAGGCCGTCTCCCTAAAATAGAAGGGGACCACCCAAATTTCATTTCCAAAAACCACGCTCGATTCCATGCAGCAAAAATCCCCATCCATTGCCAACCTGGACTTGGAAGACTTGCTCATCGAGTTTGTGAGCCTTATGGTAGGGATTTTGATTAATTCTGCCCGGATCTTCGTTTCTTGCTGAAAGTCGTCTTGCAGGCCTGCCAGCTCTGCGGAGAGGGCCTTCTCGTCAATCTTTTTTAAAGCTTTGGGTTCATTTACTGCGACTTGTTGTGTCATAGGGCTCCTTTACAATTTTATTTTTTAATTTTTACAATTTTCACTTTATTATATTCAACGCCGGGAATTAAAATATCTGACTCGAATTTATCTCTGGCAATTTTCTTAAGAGTTTGGTCGTGGATTTGCCACTTCATGACCCCCTCAAAGCCATTATCCAAACACCACTTCACTGCGGCGTCCTTGTCTTCGGCTTTCAGGCTTAAGACTTCTTCCATGATAAGACATACCCCGTCCATTGCGAGCTCTGCTTTGTCGGTCCCGACCGTATAGGGGAGCCATTCTTTTCGAATTTCTTCTTTTAGATTAAAGATGGAGGAGTCGATTGTTTTTAATTGGCGAGTCAGGCGCAGCTCTTCCTCAAGTAAAGCTTTAAGAGCTTTGCCTTTTTCTTCTAAGATTATTTTTAATTCTTCAAGGCTTTTCGATTTTTGTTCTTGAAAGTCTTGAACAAACTCGTCTTGCAGTTCCAATACGTCAACATTTTCCATCCCATCCTCCCACCGATTTAAGAATTGTATTTATTTAAATAATTTTGCGCAAGTTTTTTAACGTCTCCCGTTACTTGGTCCGCTAAATCTTTTTTGATTAGAAGCAGATCTAAGACATGCTCATCAATAGTTCGCGGGCAAACAAAATCGTAATACACCACAGAATTTTTTTGTCCGATTCTGTGAGCTCGATCTTCGCTTTGTAACCGCGTCGCGTAATTCCATGAATTTGAATAATAAATTACGTGGCTCACAAATGCTAAGTTCATTCCAATTGCCTGATCGATTTGCATTAATAGAATGGCGTCGCCTTCATGCTCTTCAAACCCTGCAATCGTGAGCGCGCGCTCATCAGGGGAGCCATCATAATAAAAAACCTTTTGAGTCTTCGATAATTCTTTTAAGAGCAATTCCGTTTCGGCTTTAAAATATGTGTACAGAATTTTCTTTTCACCTTGAATGTCCTCAAGCAGGTCTTTTAAATATTTTAATTTTACGTTTTCCTTGGTTAAGTGAGTATCTTCATTGACGTATAAAAAACCTTGGCAGACCTGTCTTAGCTTTTGAACGAGCGCCCCCCCAGCCCGCACTTCAAAGTTGCCGCTCTCCAGCATTGCGACTAAGCTATGTTTTAGTTCGTAGTAGTGTGTCTTTTGGTCCCCTTCGAGTTCGCAATAAATTTTCTTGTAGATTTTTTCCGGAAGGTCCAAGCATTCAGCCTTCGTTTTTCGTAGACAAATTCTCCCCATCTTCTCCTCAAGTTCTTCCAGGTTTTTAAACCGATAGGGGATTCGAACTTCTCTCATGCCCCCCGGCGTTCGCACTTGCCTTACCTTATATTCCACATGCCTGGCCCTAAACGCATAGAAGTTTGTGAAGTGAGTGGGGTCCAGGAAATAAATTTGAGACCATACGTCCTCTGGGGTTTTGGTGATTGGAGTACCTGTGAGAATGTAGCGGTGCTCGGCACATTTACTTAACTTCAATGCAACCTTGGTTTGGGTGGAGGTGATATTCTTGATCCGGTGGGATTCGTCCAAAACGATTGCACCCCATTTTCTTTTCAGAAGTTCGTCCGCAAGTATTCGCATGCCATCATAATTGATGACGTAAATATCCGCGGGCTCTTCCAATAAATCCAATCGTTCGAACCGACTCCCGACCAGGGAGAGGACCTTCCTCTTGAACCCAAACTTTTTAACCTCCGCCGCCCATACACCCACCACAGAGAGAGGGCATACGACGAGCACCGGCCATACATTCTTTTCTTCCAGCGTTGCTAGCGTGGTTAGAGTTTTCCCCAAACCCATTTCGTAGAAGAGGCCACCGGCGGTGCGGCTCTTCAGGAATTCCATGCCTTCTTTTTGATGTTCTTTTAAATCAATCATATAGATTCATGGAGTGGAAGTTTAGCACCGACTAAACATTCCGGGTTGTGGCGTTGCTTTAACCGCGCCAAGCATTCCTTTTCGAACCGAAGATACATTGCTTTAGCCGCAATTGCAGCGCTAGACGTGAAATTTGATTTGTTGTACCCATAAGAACTGGCAAACTTAATCATCGTTCGCACAAGCGCGTTATCCGCCAAAGCCATTATTTCTGCATCCGAATAAGAAGTTTTATAATTGTATAAATCATCCATAGTTTATTCCGCATTCAAAACGGCCTCACAGGCCGCCCAATTATTTTCGAACATCGCTGCGGCATTCTTCGCCATCTTCAATTCAATTTGTAGGGATTTTATTTCTACTTGGTAATTATTATCTGCAAGTGTGTACAAGACTCCTACCACAAGCAACGTTAAGAAAAGTATTCCATAAACTATACAAATTCTTTTATCCATTTTACCCCTCCACGGTCGCCCCTAAATAGGCGGCCCAATAAATATTTCCCAAAACTACTCCGGTGTTTTGAATATCCACTTCCAATAATTTTTTAACGGCCTCTAAATTAATGACGGGGTCGTTCGGGTATTTTCTTTTCAAAGTATCCACGTCCTGTCTTAAGGTACATACTCGGAGCTTCTTCCGAGTATCGTCCTCATTAAAGGACCATTCGAATACTAATCTTAAATCTGACTTCAATAACTCCTCGACGGTCAGTCTCTTAAATCGGTCGAGGGTTATTGAATGCCAGGTTCCTTCCTTGTGTTCGGCCCCTCGAAAGTCCGGGAGCTTGTCGCCAAACTTCAAGGCCTTATGAAAAGTAACTTTCCCCATAGACTCACCTCATTTTACCGCGCTACGGCGGTCCAGCTCTGCGGCCACCACGCCACGAACCCATTCACTCATCTTCATCTTCTCCGCGATGGCATGCTCCATAATCGCGTTGTACATCGCAGAAGTTGCCGCGAAGTTGACATGCCTTACCTTCAGGATGTCTGTCCTATCGTAGGGCATCTTGCGTGCCACCTGAGTGTTATATTCAGCCTTACCATCCACCCCTTTTTGGGTCTTTACGTCTTTAATCATTGTGTCTCCTCCAAGATGTTCTCCCCGGTCAGGGGTGGGGATACTACCTTGATTCTTAGTGTAGTGATTCTCTCGTACTCGCCAAGGCCACCCAAACGTAGGGTTTAATTGGCAAGTACAGTTCATTTAAGATTTGAGCTTCGTCATTTTCCACTTTGCGCACCGCGATGCTGCACTTCGCGCGTTGCAGCTCGTCGAAAAGATCTTGGCCTTTCTTAAATTTGCATGTTTCCATTTCGCCATTTTGCAGATTTATTTTGTATACTTTTTCGCGAGGGTCCTCCACTTCCTCAAGCACGTCCTCAACATCGATCAAAAACAATTGAGATTTATCAATGTAGGGGAACAGCCGAGATATTTCTCGAATTGTATTTTGATGAAGTTTGAACATTTTTTATTCTCCTATTAGCGCATTTAAATATTCGACAATTTGTCGCTTGTAATCTTCATTCAAAATTGGGTGAATTGGCACATGAATATTCATAATTGAATTTTCAATGGGTGAATGCCCAAACCCTAAGCAGTGCCCAATTTCGTGGGCAATATAGAACCACACATTTAATTTTATTTTCACCTCACAAGTATTAATGTTTGGAATTGCAAAGCCGGCTAAGTCTTCAAACTCCCCTTCAAGATCAGGGGTAAATTCAATATCAATGGTTGCATTTTGAATGTCTGAATCTATTGCCAATAATTCATAACTAAGTTCATCGTTCCAAAAATTAATTGCCTTTTGAAGTTCAATTTCTTGCGCACCTGTTAGGTGTTGCGCGTGAATTCCAATCGGAATAAATTGAAAAAGAGGATTAAACGCGTTTGCCTCTTGATGTTTTGTTCCGCATCCAACAAAAAATAAAATAATAAACAAAAATATTTTTGCAGACAACTTCATCACACACCCCCGCGTGGCAGGGTTAAGTATTCCCGCGTCACAATGTGCTTGAAACTATCAGCGGTGTCGGTCGAGTGCATGTACATATAATTCCCAGCGTAGTTATCATCGTTCACGTTACCGCTTAATCCCCCGTTCGCCAACGCCTCCTCGAATACCACCGTGGGTTTCCGATAGACGTACGGGGACTCGGTGTATACACCGAGGTGGGAACCTGATTGCACTTTCATATTTTCTCCTTTGTTAGGTTGTTATTGTTAAGTGTTCCATTTTACAATTTTGCAGATTTATTTCATTTTAAATCAAAATTAAAATAATATCAAATAGTATTTTAAATACGACGCCCAATATATCCGCCGGTCGCTTCGGCTATTCTTCTTACTTCTTCAATGTTTTTACGCGTATCGGCATCGACCCTGCGATACCCAGTGCCTTTACAAATACGACAAGGCCCTAAGTCAACAGGCTCCCCACCGCAGCTACACCGCGAGCCATTGCAGCACTCGGTTATTAAACGCCCAATCCTATCGCCAAAATAGCCACAATTACACGGCACCATTTCGGTGCCGTCCTCATCAAAGCATTTCATAAATTCCCTTCTGTTTTGAGTAAACGTTCGTACGTTCTTCGATCGTATCGAGAATATGGTAACTTTAACTGGTCTGCATAAATATATGCTTCCTCTTCAGTATCAAAACTCCTTTCAGCCGTGGCCGTGTTATCCTGATTAATAAATTCTAAGACAAAACAGCCTGTTTTGCTTTTACCAAAAGCAATAGCGTATGGAGAAGTAGGGTAAGCATAAGACACTGCTATTTTGATTGTTTCTTTAGTCATCTTATTCCCCTCCCCTCTCTTGCCGCTCCGCCTGCTTACGATCCGCCTCTAAATCCCTACTTGGGAGGTCCGCCCACGTGCCCAGGTCCATGCAGTTCGCGTCGCGCTGACAAGCTCGCTGCATCGCGGGGGTGACCTTCTCCACGAAGATGGAGTAGGGTGTATTGATTTGGGGAGACGAATAGGCTTGCATAATCCAAGCCGATAAGAAGCCAAACAGCATCGCGAGTAAGAATAACCATGCACGATCTTTGTCTATGAATTTAAGCATGGGGTCCCTCCCCGTCATGACCGCGCTCGGTCTCCTTCTTCACAGACGTTTCACCGAGGATGAATTCAACGTCTAAGATGTCACCGCTTTGCAGCGTATCCCAATTCGACTTCACGTATCCATGCACCGTCGGCAGTGTCCGACCCTCCCAAGCACAATAGTCCCATTCAATTCTATTCGTCTCTAACGGGTGAAACAAAAAGAACCCTTCCCTCGCTTCATCAAAGATTCGATAGTCCGGGCCATATCCCGCCCGCCGGAGTAACCACGCCTCGGCTTCGCCCTTGAACCCCAGCTTAATCACCATGCAGGGCATAAACGTTGACCTATCCCTCACTTCAAATAATTTTATTTGCATATGTTTTGCTCCTTTTAGTTTTCTTTTTATTTAAATGTTTAAAAAATCTTTCAAGAAAGAATTCCTTCTCAATCACGGGTGCCGAATCCCATATTTTTTTAAATAACCTTTGCACCTCTGCTTTCTTTTCAGGATCATTGAACGGTGTTTCAAAGGTCATCATGCACGCATACAAATTTCTCTGAAGTTTTAATGAATTTCGGATCAACTCCGAAGTACTCAAATCCCTTGAGTAGCGCGCAATGTAGAGGATGATTTGACGAATCGAGGGTTGCATTAACCAGCGACCCATTATCTTAAATGTCATGATTGCACCTCCCCTTTCCCATTCAGCACATAGTCCGCCGCGCGCTGCGCTTTGCTCGCCGCTTGCATCAGCAACTTCGGGTCATTCTTTAACGCGCTGATCCAGCCCTGAATGTACGCCTTCGAATTTGCGAACGACTGGGGAGACGACACCGCCGCTTTGCTGCAAAGAAACGAGGCACCCATTTCCGCAATCAATTCCTCCTTCGAGTACGTCTCATCCCCAAAGTAATGCGTCTCCACTATCCCCTCCCGTGAAAGACGAGCTCCGTGCCCGGTCGAATGCACAAGCTCATGAAAGAAAGTGGAGTAATACTCCGCGCGCTCCGTAAATGCTCCCACGTCAGGCATATAAATGAGGTCCTTTGAGGGTGAATAGGCAGCACGATGAGAAGTCTCAACCTTGAGGCCTTCTCGTTCGCAATAGGCGGTGGTAATTTGATCCGCTTCTAAACTTGGTTCAACCTTTTGGGTGCTTTCGGTCACTTTTAGGGGGAGTCCGCTGCATTGCGCAAGGTTGAACACCGTGAAGGTCTTAAGCAAGGGTATCGTTCGATACTTCTCTTGGGTGCTCTCCCCACCTTCGGTTTTGGTCCCCTTCCCCTTAATCTTCAAAGGCTTCCAGAAGTAAATCCGAGTTCCCTTCGAGCCCGCCACAATAGAGCCATCTAAACCCTTCACCTGGTTAAACGTGGCCCACCTATTGGGCCATTGATTCTTCTCGGCTATCATCGATAACAACCAAAAGTTTATTCCGTGGTACTCGGAGCCTGTACTGAAGTTTCGCGGCCCCGCGCTCCACGGTTTGCGCCAAGGAATTCGCTCCTCTTCTAAGGCAGCAAGAAAGGTATTAGTAATTTGCTCGTAGATTTCTTTAGACATGAGACACCCCCATTCGATCGGCCATTGAGGATTTGTCTACGAAATCTTGGTCTTCACCGAGGATGTCCGCACACTGCAATTGAATCACTAACTTCCTCGCCCATTCCATCGCCTCTAAATCTTTTCCGCAGTTCTTATAAGCAATTGCCTTCGCCAATGCTCGACTCACCTCTGATCGATTGATGGATGTTTGGGTAGGGGCTTCGCCCGGCCATGCCTTAATGCGACCGTAATTTGAATTGATTTGCGTCATGTGTTTTTCTCCTTTGCGCTTTGCGCGGTTTAGTTTTGTATGTTGCGTGTTACTGCTTTGCGTTTTGAATTTTGCAGCGTCGCGGTATTGCGACGATAAAGAATTTGTAAATCTTTTTAAATATAATGTCAACTAAAAAAATATATTTAAATAAAATAATTTAGATTTATTAAATCTGTTTGGGGGGTGTCGGGGGTGATAAAGGTTGGAAAAGTTTTTTTAATGGTGGATATAATAATGGTAAGGGGATTTTGATAGATAGGTGGGTATAATTTTACCCTAATAAAAAATTATGTACAAAATAAAAAATTATGTACAAAATAAAATATTCTGTACATAATTTATGGCTATAAATTGGGGTGTGTACACCTCATAAAAAAATATATTTTGTACAGAATACGATTTTGCTTGACGCGGCATCGCGGCGTTGCGGTTTTTTTATTAAAAATAAAACACTTAGATTTCAAGTATTTGTAAATATTGGCCTTAAAAAAGTTACACTAAATTCTCTTTATTTGTCATGTGTTTAACTATAAGTTTTTTCAAAGTGTGGTAGTGCGGCGCAGCGGTGTAACCAAAATGCTATTTTTAGCTTCTCTTTATATTTCAAGCACTTATAAGTTTGGCACGGAAAAAAAGTTACACTTTTTTCCCCTTATTTATCATATAGTTAACTATAAGTTTTTTCAGAAGTGTGGTCCTTCGATTTCTAATCTATGAAAGTTTTATAATTTGCTGAAAATGACCATATATATATGGTCATAAAATTCTGTACATAATATAATATAATTATATTATAAAACTTTCCTATATATATAAGGACCACAGAATTGAAAAAACTTATAGTTAAACTTCCGAAAAATAAAGTGAATTTAGTGTAACCAAAATGACCGAAAAGTGTGGTAATGCAAACCACGTGCCACTACCACACTTTTTCAAATATTTATTTCACTTGTGGATAACTTTTTTCGATCAACGCAAAATCAAGCACTTACGCAAGAATGTTACATACTACATGTTATGCGAACCTTGTAACCTGCAACGCTGGACCGCGACCACTCACAAAGTGCATATCGGACCGCAAGAAAACATAGGTGTAGTTATATTTAATTAATAATAACAATACTAAATTAATATTAATTAAGCATAATTATACATAACATTGCAGCGTCGCGCACCGCGGCATGGCAGCGACCTTCGTTTCGGTTGACGCGGAGGGGGTTGGGCCGAGTCGACGCGCCGGGAGGTATGCCTACCCATTAAGGCCGCAAACTTCACATTAACACTTCTATTTAAATAAATCTCTCAAAGCCCGGCATCGCTGCAATACAGCGTAGTCGTGTAACAGCGTACCACAACCCAACCTCACAACATATTCTCCCCCACCCAAACCCCGTCATTCATCTCATTTATTTAAACACAAACAAATAAACATATTTAAAAATATAATAGACTTTTTATGCACAATGTTACATAATTAAGTATAAATTGTATTTACTTTAAATAAAATTAAACATAATTATATTTAATTAAATCTATTCAAGTTAAGTCAAAGTTCTTATGGGTCACGATTCACTTTGCAAAGATTGGTATGAGGAACCGGAGGGTAAGGAAGTCCATGATTCCCACAGCGAGGATTATGCGGACACCTTTGATTGGCGCCGTGCGCTGGAGGGTCCTTATCAAGAGCGTAACATTGATAAGATGAAGACAATCACGCTCCCCGACGTGCAGCACCGCATGATGGAGTTGGCGTTTAGCAAGTCGGACTCGGTTTCTTATAATGCTTGTGCGTTTTTGTTGGGTCAGTCTGGGCATGGGGTGGTGAGTAAGATTGAGCACACGATGGAGTACCAGAAACTTCCGGAGAATCAATTGGTCGCCATTCTTTTATCGAAGATCCGCAGTTTAAAGCATTTGAACCCGAATTTTGATGTGCAGAAGCTTTTGAGTGCCATGAAGGAAGATCAGTCGGGAGAGGTCCTCGAAGGGGAGTTTGAGGAAGATCTTCAGTCTCAAACATCCACCGAATCGCCCCAGGCGATCCCCATGTCCACCACCGAAGAGGAGTCCAATGACTGAACCGACCACCACAGAGTCGCTGCCCTCCAATAAAGAGGACTTGATTGCTTTAATCAAGCTTTGTACGGAGCAAGAGCAAGCATGGTCGGACTCCAAACTTTTATCCTACACCCCACACAACGGCAAATATTCGCGAGACCCTAACCCACCTCCAGGCGTCTACGATGGTCAAGAGGCATTCCATCGTTCCAACGCCACGGTGCGCATTGTCGTGACAGGCAATCGCTGGGGCAAGACAACTGCTTCGGCATTAGAAGCGTTTCAAATTGCCCTGGGCATTCATCCACATAAGAAGATCCCCGTACCCAACCGTGGGAAGATTTACTCGGAGTCGTACTCCATGCTCATGGAAACCTTTGCGAAGAAGATTGATGAATGGTTGCCGGAGAAATACTTGGCGAAGAAGCGGGGCAGGCATTTAAATAACAATGGGCAATTGGTAGGCTTAAACTTCGCTAATGGCTCCGAGATAAGATTCGGTACCTACGATCAATCGATTGCCAAGGCTGAGGGGTCTAATTGGCACTATGTGGCGTTTGATGAACCGCCGCCACGCGAGCTGTACATTGCTAATTTCCGCGGTATCGTGGATTTTGCTGGCATAATTTGGATCACGGCAACGCCGCTGTCCGAACCGTGGTTATTTGATGATTTATGGGAACCGGGCTTAACGGGCAAGAAAAAGTATGTACAATGTTTTGATGGCACAATGGACGATAATATCTTCGTTCCCCCGGAGATTCGAAAACTCTACTTCGATGAAATGACCCCTGCGGAGCGCGAGGTTCGATTCTACGGCAAGTTCCGTAAGCTTGAGGGGTTAGTGATAGACACCTACGATTCGTTCGTCCACGACGTGAATCCGTTTAAACTGGGCGCAGATTTTTCGATTTATGAGGGGATTGATCCGCATCCTGGCAAAGCGCATGCCGTGTTGTGGAAAGCGATTAATGAACGCAATGAGCGGTATGTGGTGCGCGAGTTGAAGTTTGATGGCGGAATGGCTGAATTTGCGAGGGAAATTTCCCTCGTGAGAGAAGACCTTCGCTCCGAGGGCGCTGAAGTGGTCTGCTCTGTCTCGGATACTTCTTTAAATCAAAAAGATCTCCATTTTAAAATAAATCAATACGATGAGCTGCGACGCTATTTGCGCGAGTGCGGTGAGCACCTTATGCCGCAGATGGCGGGCAAGAGAGATTGGTTGCATGCGGGTATTCGAAAATTGCGCGATCTTTATCGGGTGGTCAAGGATGAGAAGGGCGAGTCTAGAGTGCAGCAATACGTGTTTAAGAATTGCGTGGAGTACAAGAAAGAGCTTGTCCATTACCAATGGCCCAAGAAGACGGTGCAGGGCGATGAGGTGAAACCGATCGCGAAGTCGAACGATCTGATTGACTGTGATCGTTATATTGAGACCAAGGCTCCCCGTTTTGAAACGCCCGCCCAGAGTGCAGCGATGATGCGTACCTACAATGGTGCTTACCAAAGACAAAACCCATACCAAAGAACAGGAAGAGGAAATTTTTATTATGCCAATTAATACCTCCGATCAAAAAATTATTAAATATAATGATCCCATTATCCATCGCCCGGTTGACCCTGTTTACCGCATCCCGGACTTGCCGGTAGATACCGATTTTTTGGTTGATCGTGCGATGAAGAAATTCGACCAATTTACTATTGACCGTTTCAATTGGATCGACCGAGTGGAAGAATTTTATATTGGTTTTGACGATTATCTAACTCCCATTCGGCGCGGGTTGTGGGATGGGTCGTCGAATCTCCACATGCCGCTGCCTGAAATCCAATGCAATAATATGCACGCGAGAATTTTGCAGGCGGTCTTCTTTTCTTACCCTTGGTTTTTTATTGAGCCGCAAGAAGAGCTCGATTCTGCACGAATTCAAAAAATAGAATTATTGATGAAATATATTTTGATGCGCTATGCGAATTATAACAACGGCATCTATAACGCGATTGACGATTGGGCGTGGGACCTCTCTACTTTAGGGGTTGGCATCTTCTCAAGGGCGTGGTGCGTGGATCAGCGGCGCGCGGTGGTGGTGGAAGAGAATCGTGAGTTCATGGCGATGCGGCGTGATTTGATTAAGATGTTGGAAGACACCGAAGAAAAAGATTTTGCGGAGATGTCGAAGCAAATTTTAAAACTTCCTTATGTGGAAAAATCAATTGTCCGTACAGTATTTAATGGTCCCATAGTTATCGCAGAAGATCCGCTTTATGTTTTGTTTAAAGGTTATGTGGCAGACTCCACCAACTTAGATCTTCACGAAACAGTCATGAAGGTTTGTTATTTTACACCAAGCCAGCTTATTCAATTTAGTCAAAGTCAATTCTTCGATGAAGATGTGGTAAATGAAATTTTGGCAACGAAACCTGTGAAGCGGAATTTCTCTACAGCAGGTTCTAGAGGTGCTGCAAATGTAGAGCGGGTGCGTGATAGGGCGAGCGGAGTGGATACGCAAAACGCGCAGGGCGATGAAGATGTTTATGAGTTTCTTTGCGTGTATGACAAGACTCCGCTGAAAAGCACTTCAAGAATTTGCGATCATTTAATTTATTTCGTTAATACCAATACAAGAAAATTAGCACGCTGGACTTTTCTAGATCGTGAATCAAGCACCGGAAAATTACCACTTCACATGGCTCATCTTTATCGCCGCCCGCGAAGAAGCCTTGGTCGCGGTGTTGTGGAGACTCAATATTCTTTAAGTGAAGCTTTAGATATGTTGGTTAATCAATCAATTGACGCTGGTTTGCTGGCGAATCAACCCATGTTCGGTTATCGTGGGGGATCGAACTTTGATCCGGGTGAGGTACGAATTGAACCGGGATTGGGTATCAAATGTGATGATCCGAATAATGATATTCGATTTTTTGAATGGCGCACAAATCCAAACTGGAGTGCCGGGTTACAATCCACTCTATTAAGTTTTGCTTATCAATCAACTTCTTTAGGACCTTTAAGTTCGGGTCAGGTCGGGCCAACAGTGGGTCCCCTTCGGTCTGCGCAGGGAGTCAGGGATGTTTTGGGGCAGACTGACGTGAATTTGGACCCACTCGTAACCCGCGCGAAGCAGTGTGTGAGCGCATTGTTCGAGGGGCTTTATTATGACTCGATGGCTCAAATGCCGGAGAGTTTAAAGATTACAGTCATCGGCGAAGATGGAATACCGTTACGCAATGAGAATGGTGAGATCACGTATGAAACTTTGAATAAGGCAGAGGTGCGTGGGCGAGTCCATTTTGGTATTTACGCTAATTCTCAGACCATGAACCGTGAGGGTCAGATGCGCAACGCGCAAGTCGCTGCTCAGTTTCTTCTTCAGCCCATTGGACTCAATACAGGGGTTGTGCGTCCTCATAACGTTTACGCGATCTACGATGAATTACTTCGTAAGATGGGTAAACAACAAATCTATAAATTCATTACAAAGCCGGACGATATGCCTGCCATGCCTATTCAGGCTGAACTACTTTTGATTATGCAAGGCTTAAAACCGCCGATCATTTTGAATGATCCAGAACATCAAATGAAGATCGGCAAATTTACGGAGATTAAAAATTCCGATCAGGCTCAGATTGAGTCTGAGCATGGAATGGTAAATTCCAACGCTATGGCTGTTTTGGATTGGGCGATTGGTGAACATCAAAGGTTTTTAGCCACAATTAACCGACCTCAAAATGTCACGAATCCGACAGGGGAGAATCAGTCCCCTACTCTAGGTCAGCAAGGCAATAATATTGAAATCAATCCCCAGGCCCCACAGGAGGCCCCCGGAGGGGGCGGCGGGCAAGGGGGAGAGGAAGAACCACCTAACCCAGAAGGAGAATAATTATGAGCTATGCGGAAGAATTAGAGGCGCGCCGGGAAGAGGCAAGGAAAAGCGCCTTTAAGAAAAAGGAAGTAAAGAACCCAGCCCTTCGTATCACTGAAGGCGAGAGCCGTTGGGCGCAAGCGACAGTGCATCTTCGAGAGGATGCTGCGTTTAAGGTTTACTTGGAATTGGAGAATGCGGAGATGATTAAGATTTTATCGACCGCTTACAGGCCTCCTCCGGCTGGAGTTTTTCAGAGTAATTCTTACGGCGAAAATATGGCGTTTAATGCGGGCGTGAAACATGCGCTCACAGTTCTTAAACAAGAAAGAGATCGTATTTGGATGTTATTTTTAAAACTTCAAGAAGAAGAACGAAAGGAAAAACAAAATGGCTAAGATCCGAAAAATCGCAAAGCAGTCGCAGTCAATGTCAATGATGAATCCTCGGAAGGTGAAGCGTGCGGCAGGGATGAGTCTTGGGGAGATGTCCTCTTTAAAAAAGACTCCGTTGTCCACAAGCACTATTCTGAAAAAGAAAACTAAAAAAGTAAAGATGATGGGTGGCGGCGCACCTATCAAAAGTACTAACAAATCTTATTAAGGAGAAAATATGCCAGAACAAAATGAGGAAAATAAAAACACTTTTGACCCAACGGCTTTCAAGCAAGAGATTGTAAACGAAAGTAGAATGTTGGTCGAGAGTGCGGTGTCAAATATTCAGAGTAAGTTTGAGGGTCTTGTGGAGGGCTTAAAAAGTTCTCAAAACAGTAATCCAACCCCTCAAAAAACAAACTCTTCTCATGGAGAATATCAGGCTGAGATTGAAGCATTGGGTTTAGATGACGCTCAATCGACTGCCATTCTCAATTTAATTGATAAGGCTGTTACAAAGAAGGCTCCAAGCAAGCAAGAAATTTTGGCGGAGGTTGATGAAAACTTATCAGCCAAAGAGCAAAAGAATGAATACGAAAATATGATTAAGACTTACTATCCTGGGTTTTATGATGAGAATAGCAAGCTTTTAATGGAGGCGCGGAAAGAATTCAACATGATGACCAAGGTTGCTCGTAATCAACCTGACGCGGCATGGAACGCAGTGAATCGTGCAGCGTCTCGTATGAATATCGCTCGCGCCACTATCTCTAACAAAAATAACTTTGTTGAAGGTAGCGATGGAGCTGGGGATGGAAAAAAGAAAATGGGTGAGCGTGAGAAAGAATTCGCGGCTTTTTTTGGTATTAACCAAGACAAGTACGAAGCTCATCGTAAACTTAAGATTGCTTAATTAATTTTAATTTAAATAAATTATATTAAAATTAATTATAATTATATTTAATTAGATTGACTTTTGTACAAGTTTAATTAAAAATTAAAGGAAGGGGTAAGTAATGGCTAGAAGGTCAATATCGACTGCTAAGGTTGGTCAAAGTAAGTCTCTTGCATTTAATCCAAGAAATGTTTTGGAGCGTGCGTTGAAGAATCGTTTTCAACGGAAATCCGTTCTTGTTGTCCCCCCTGAAATTCTCAAAGCTCATCCAGACAAAGAATTTGTTTTCTTGAATTATCAAGAATTGGCTCAAAGTGGTTTTTGGCATTCGGGTGGTTTTAAACCGTTTGTTATTGAACAAGAAGATTCTGGCCCTACTAAATTCCAAAAAGATTTTGACGGATTACTTCATCGCAATGAAATGGTTTTGGCTTATATGCCGAAGCACGAATATCAAGAGCGACAATTAGAAGAGATGGTTATCCGTAAACATTTAAAGAGAACTGATTTAATTACAAAGAATCCTGAACTTCAAGGTTTTACACCTACAGCGACTGAAACTGTAGAAACAATTGATGAAGAATCTTTGGTGGAAGAAATGGTTGCTGCGCGGGCAGGCCAAGCTTCTACTGAAGTGCCTGCGTCAAGTTTATAAGGAGTACATACTATGGCCGGTGTAGATTTTCCAAGAGGCTTTATTCCTATTAAAGGGAACGCGCGTACTAATTATTATCAGATGAATGCGACGCATGATGCGATCGGTCTTTATGATTTGGTCGAAATGCGTGACGATGGTTGTGTTCATCGCGCTCAAGCATCATCCGTTACGGTAATTGGAGTCGCTGCTGAATATAAAGCGGCAAACGTTACAGGTGAAATTGCCGTTTATGATGATCCCGACATTATCATGGAAGCTCAAGTAGACGATGCTACTGTGAGTGCTCAAACCGACTTAGGTTTGGCATATGATATTGTGGTTACTGCTCCCGATTCTTTTGGACGTTCTCAAATGGAAATCGACGGTAGCACTCAGGCTACTACAGCTACTCTTCCTATTAAAATTACGCGGGTACGTAGTGTGATTGATAGCACTGGAAATAGTCTTGGAACTAATGTTGCGGTTGAATGTCGGTTCAACCAACACTACTTCAAGGCTGGCTCTGTAGGAATTTAATTTTTTTAAGGAGGCTTTAAATGCCAACCAATTTAAGAAGTAATTTTGCAGATTTTTTTGGCGAATCAAAATTGCCAGAACTTGAAGCGGTCGTTTCAGCAAAAGCAGATTCTTATCCCTCGATGATTCCTTTACTCTTCAATGAGGAAATGATGTCAACGGATATTTATCAAACGACCACACTCTCAGGTTTGAGAAATCCTTCTGTTAAGCCTGAAAATGCTCCGGTTACTTTTCAGACTATCAAGACGGGTTTTAAAAAGACCTACACCGCGCCGACATACGCGACTGGTTATAGAATTTCAAAAGAGACAGTGGATGATGGCAAATTCAATTTTATCAAACGTGCCACGGATTCTTTTTCGAAAGGTATGTTTGAAATTAAAGAATTGTCCGCCGCTGAAGTTTTGGACGATGGATTTACGGTTGCCGGCTACGATGGGGTGTCTTTATTTTCGACCACACATCCTTTAGAAAATGCACCTGGATTCGGCATCAATCGTCCGGCGGCAGCTTCTGCTTTATCTCGCACTTCATTCATCGAACTTCGAAATATTTTACAAGAGACCGTTAACGAAGATGGGCAATTACTTCGCTATCAAATGCAGTATTTGGTGGTTCCTCAAGATCTTCAAGATGTTGCTGCTCGATTGTTAAAATCGAATTTTGAGCCTGAGAATGCGAACAACGCAATCAATACCATTTATCAGACGGCAACCTTGGTGCCTGGCGGATGTTGGCAATATCTTTCATCTTCTACAGCCTGGTTTATTTTAGCTCCTAAAGAAGATCATGGCTTGATGTTTTTAACTCGTGAAGGTCTCAATACAAGTTCCGATTACGACAAAAAAGCTTTTGCATGGGAGTTAATTGCATCTTGTCGTTTTGCTCAAGGATATGGTCAGTGGCGCGGAGCTGCTGGAAATCCTGGAGCTTAATAAGGGAGTATAAAAATGGCAACAGGGAATGGTACTAATTTTTTCTCGGATGTAAATGCCACACTTTCTATTGCTTTGACTGACCCAGACGGTTTGGCGGTTTTTGCGAAATGTGTCGGTGCAGCCCCTACTACTGCAAATGTTTTTGCACATGGTTGTGTCATTATTCGGACAGATAGTGGTTTGGGCGTCCCGGCGATTTATCAAAATATTGGATCAGCCGCCGCTCCATCTTGGTCATTGGTTGATGTGGCTGGTGCCATTGGCGCTCTTACAGATGCCCACATTTTTGTTGGTAGCGCTCTCAACGTAGCTACAGACGTTGCGGTTACTGGAGATATAGGCATTACAAATGCTGGAGTTACCTCTATTGCCGCTGGCGTGATTGTAAATGCCGATATTAATGCGGCGGCTGCCATTGATTTTGCAAAATTAGCCACATTATCTTCTGGAAATATTTTAGTAGGTAGCGCTGGCGGTGTAGCGACTTCAGTTGCTTTGAGTGGTGATGCCACATTGGCTGCTTCTGGAGCAATGACTATTGGAAACGGTGCTATTACAAAGGTGAAGTTAGCCTCTGGTGTTAGCGCCTCAAACATGTGTGTGTTGGCTGGTTCTTTCACTACGGTTGGTGGTGATGCTAACGAAGCGATTGTGGATGCTTCAATATTAGGAACTGATTTAGCGATTGTGATGGTTCAGACCGCAGGGGGTACGCCTAGGTCTATTGTTTCTGCGGCATGCGCGGCTGGGCAAATTAACGTTGTTTTGTCAGGAGATCCTAGCAACGATCATATTTTAAGTTATTTTGTATTTAGAGCTACTACTTAATTTTAGCTTCCTTGCTGGAAATATTTGGGCGGGTTGGGTGATGAACCTACCCGCCCTTTTTGTTAAAAGGGGTTTTAATTTATGGCAAATGTAAGAACTATAGGGATGAGAAAAATCGCAGTCACGGTTGTAACTGCTGGGACGCAAGTGCCAATCAGTGCAACTCCATTATTTGTGACTGATTTTGAAGTATTTCCTTTGAATTCGAATGCTGGGGCTAACATGTATGTTGGTGATTCGACCGTTGACAACACGTGGATTCCTCGCCCTAAAAACTTTCCAGTAAATTTTGTTCATGGGCATGGTGCTCTTGATGGCGATGGAGATGTTTTAGGTTTTGATTTGTCTAAAATTTATTTGGACTCAGATGCTAATGGAGATGTTGCGGTAGTTCAATATTTTGCCTTTGATAATGCAAGTTAAGGAGTGATTCATGCCAGTTAAATATCCTACAAGAGGTACAGGTGGCGGTGGAGGTGGCGCAGTCACGGTTGCCGTTGGAACGAACGTGGGAGATGTTTTAGCACTCACTGGGGCCACAGAAGTCGGAGCGGTGGGCACAGGGTCAGCCAATTCGGTTCCTATCTGGGGTAGCGCAGATACTTTACAAGCAAATGTGAATTTTATTAGAGATCCAAACACAGGCATTGTTACGAATGTGCAAGGATTTCAAACGGACACAACACCGTCTACGGTTACTCGATTTGTGGATGTGGTGAACGGGAATGATGCAAATACTGGGTTATCTGCTGGTGCAGGCAATGCTTGGCAGACCCTTGCTTTTGCTTTAGCTCAAATTCCTCTTTTAGGTCCAGGGGATATTGTTATCAATCTTGCAGATGGCACTTATCCTGAGACAATTGTAGCTCGTGATTATTATGGTCCTGCATTAAGTTCAACATATGGAAGTTCTAAAATTTCAATAGTTGGGAATGCTGCTACGCCTGCAAATGTGGTTTTGAGTAGTGGCTCCACTATATTTAGTTTAACAAATGTAAATTCGAGTTATTTATTTAATGGAATAACTTTTTTAGGAACCGGGGCAAATACAGGAATTTCAGCACAACGTTCAAATATTTTTGTTCAAAATTGCAATTTTACTGATTGTGGAACGGCGATCAGTTTATCTCAACAGTCACGAGGAACATGGCTAGCTTCTACTGCGGGAGGAATAATCACTTCCCCGGTAAATGCTTTCACTACAGCTAATCAATCTTTTCTTTTATTTTTATCTGGGCTTACAATTACTGGCATAACAGGGACATGTTTTCAAGCTTCTAATTTTTCATTACTTGGTTTTGCAGGCGGTGGCACATGGAATATGACAGGCAACGGTGCAACTTCTTTTGTGTCGGCTGGGTCAGGTGGGCATATAAATATGTCTACTTCCATGACAATAAATTTAGATGATTTTAGCGAACCAATTCGCATTACAAATGGTGGAATATTTCAAGACAATCCTAACAATACTTGGAATATGAATGATTGTGGATGTATTGCAAGGATCACTGAGAACAGTCGTTTTTTGGGGGCTACAAGCGGAGTGACAACTTATAATCTCACAGGCACTACACCTGCCACGGTCAGGAAAGGTGACTTAGCTTTTATTTCTTCCACATTCATTCCTCAATTTTGGTACGAATATTTACAAAGCGCCGATAATAATTTTGGATGTGATTTTAGATATAGAGTCACTCAAACGGCTCGCCATTTAGGTACTATCCCAACTGGAGTCACTCGTTATTTTTCGGGCGATCAACTTCAATCTCAAATTCTCCCTCTCATGATTTGTGATCGTTCTCCAGCTTACATCGATGAACTTCGAGTGGCAAGCCGCATTGGAAACGGTGCGGCTCATACGGATACTTATACAGTGCTTGTGAATGGTGTAGCAACCGGAGTCACTGGAACCATTACCAATGGTAGTTCTTTGGTTGTCACTTCAGCATTGGCAGGACTAGCCGCAGGTGACGCAATTGGGCTGCAAGTTGATTCGGATGCCGCAAGTACCGCTGAAGACATATTCGTTCAAATTAAGATGAGGTACACATAATATGGCTACTTTAGACATGGGCAATAATACTTTGGATCGAGTGGCAGATATTAATCCTTTGGATGCCTCTGCGGCCTCTGCCATGAGAACAAGTTTAGGATTAGGCACGGCAGCCGTCGAAGCGGCTGGAGCTTTTGATACTGCTGGCGCTGCGGCTTCAGTGTTGGGTTCAAGCTGTCAAAGATCTTCCAATCTTTCAGATGTAGCAAGCGCTGGTACTTCAAGAACCAATCTTGGGATTTTGTCAGGATCGGATACTTTAAATGCTGGAACAGTAACGATCACCGCAGCAATTACGGCAAATAGCAGAATCGTTGTGACCTTGAAAGATGCAAGTCCTGGGGCTGGAAATTTAACAGTAAGTTTATCGGCTCCTTCCGCAGATCGTAGCGTTGGAACTTCGTTCGTTGTGAGGGCAAACATCGCGGATGGAACTATAAACGTTTTAGACACCTCTACATTCGATTGGATGGTGATCGGATAATGAGAAATGAAGATAAAAAGTTTTGGATTACTATTCTTTTGTCAATTTTTATTTCTTTGATTGGCGGACTTTCTTCTTATTTTAATGCACTGGGTGCGATTAAAGACGACAATAAAAAGACAATCGAAAATTTCAGAATTGAAGTTCGTGAACAGTATGCGAGCAAAGAAGAAATAAAATTTATTCGGGAAATTTTAACAGAGGTTAAAGATCAGTTAAAAGAAATAGATAAAAAAATATCTAGGGCAAATTAAATGGCAGTTACAATTCCACGAACTTTTGGAAATATTATAGATATTTGTGAGAACCGAGCCAAACAACAAGGAACGGTTCAAACTAGTGTACGTGATTTTTTTACTTCAGCGATCAACGAATCTTACATGACAATTGCCACTGAGAGGAATTGGACATGGAGAAAGTTTGAACGATCGGAAGTGATTGAGCCTGCTATATCAACCGGGACTTGTACTGTTACTTTAGATAGTCGTGAGGTTGTATTCGTGGGTTTAACGGTTACAGAAAATTTACAAGATCGAACTTTTAAATCGGCCACTCGTCCAGAATTGTATCGGATTATTGGCGTGGATATTGGTGCGAATTCAATTATCTTAGATACAAGATATGTGGGTCCCACAGCCGCAGGCGCGAGTTATAAAATTTATCGTTATGAATTTCCAGTTCCTCCAGATTGTGATGGAGTAAATCAAATTTATATCGATAATTATAATTATTATGATTTTTCGAATGGTGGGCAGTTAGATTATTCTAGCGTTGTGGAGTTTAATAGGATTTTATCCACAAGCACTGAGTGGATTGGAGATCCTTCTCTTTGGACCGTTGATGGGCAAATTAGTTATGAGAGTATTCCTCCACTTGATGTGGAGGTTTTGGATTATGATTTTTTAGGTGGCAATACTACAGATGTTGGTGAAAAATTAAGAATTTATCCGATTGAGCCTCTTCAAAGAACTATTTTTCATATTGATTATTCTTTGAAAGTTGAGCCGCTTACTGAGACGGATCAAGTCCCTTTAATGCCAATTGATAATCGGTGGATACTTGTTCATGATGCGCTTTATGAGTGGTATCAAAGAAATGGCCAGCAACAGTCAGCAGATCGTGAGCAGCGTAAGGCTAGAGATCTTTTAAAAGAAATGAGAGCTGAACAGAAAAAGTCGGAAAGCAAGCCGAGAATGGTAGTGAATGGTTATCGGTACAGACGATTGCGGGACTGCGATAGGAGAAAGCAATTGCATTGGATTTCCCGCATTCATGAAACGGGATAACAATCGTGGATATTTTAGCTGAATTAAAACTGGTTCCTTATGATGGGTCTCAAGATTCCACAAAGCATCCTCTCCTAATTAGACCTGACGATATTGTTTCGTCCGATAATATTATTTACACGACCTATTCGACTAAAAAAAAACGACCGGGATTAAAAAAACAGTTTCAAGCAGTAGTTCCTGGAGGCCGCCCAATTCTCTCTGGGTTTGATTTTTTTAGATTGGGCACGCAGAGGACAGTAGCTTACAATGGTAATCGTCTTTACGCATTTAATCCTAGTGGTGTGCTTGATGATATCACGGGTCCTTATTCGCTACCTCAAAACGAAGTTGTTTCTTTTTTAGCGTTTCAAGGTCTTTTGGTTATTTTCTTCAGTGGTGGGAATTTCGCACCTAAACGGTGGACTCAGAGTGGTAATATTGTAGACCTCTCTGCGACTGCTCCCAATGCTCCTTTTGGACGTGTTTGGTTAAATAAATTATGGCTCCCAGACCCAACCGTCCCAGGTCGTCTTTTGCACTCAAATACTGGTACAGTGGACTTTACAGGCGGTGATTCTGGGTCGATTGACCTTGATGTTAATGACGATAACCCGGATGGCCTCACCGCAATTTTTCCTCCTTTTTTTGGTGCTCAGGGAGCACTTTATGTTACTAAGCGATTTTCTTTATATAAAATTTCTCCTGTATTCTTAAGCGATGGAACGCTTCAATTCGCCCCTACTAAAATCAGCGATGGAATCGGGTGCCTAAGTCACAATGCGGTCGTCGCGATTAGTTCGGTGATTATGTTTCCTTCCGATTTAGGGGTCCATGTTTTAAGCTCTACTGACAAATTATCGGAAGTGGAGACGGACTTCGTTTCGTCTCAGATTCAGCCAGAATGGGTAAATGGAGTAAATTTCAATCGTGCGAAATATATGTATGCGGCCTACGATAGGACCCTTAGTTCTTACATTGTCGCGTTCCCATCCATTTCGAGACTCTACCCTGATTCGGTGTGGGGATATTCAATTTTGGCAAAGAAATGGTATAAGTGGAGAAACTTTAACCATACCTGTTTGTTTAGATATTTAGATCCAATTACCAAGCGTGTTAGAACTATGGTTGGATCTAAAACGGGTCAGTTGGGGGTGTTGGATGAAACGAAGACGACTGATTATGGCATTCCTTTTAATCTTACTTTTCAAAGTGGTTTGATTACTCCTTCCGGCATGGTTCAGGATCAATTTTGCTTTTCAAATCTAACGGCTGTTTTTGTTCCTCAGTTGAAAGGTAGTTTTACGATTACTTATAAAATTGATGGGAGAACGATAGAAACTTTAACTTTCAACATGGAAGATACTTCCCTTGGGGACTCTCTTGGAGTAGACTTTATACCAGGGCAGTCAGTTCTTGGAGGGATTCCTAAAGTGAACGTTTCTAAAAAAGAAGTTAAGGGAAGCGGCATGATTTATGAGTTTTTCTTAGAACACAAAGGACAGTCTTTTGTGGATGGGGAAGAAGGGTTTGAGTTTTTAGGATTAATCTTAGACGTGGACCGGGTGTCTCCAAACGTGATGGGGACGACGGTAGCTTAATTATGGCAATTATTCCACTCAATGTAACTGAAAATTATCAGGCTTTAAAAATATTAAGACAGGTACATTTAAATACTGCAATGACTTCGATTGAAACTTATCTCACCACATATTTTGCAAACAATATGGAGCAACTTCGGTTAGATATTTTTGATCCTTCTTATACGTACGACAATGATGGTTTAAATAATTTAGATTCTCCAATTTATAATTCTTTTGCAAAATTGGGTCGTGATGACCATGTTACTGGAAGTTGGACTTTTGAGCAGAATGTTGCGTTTGAAAATCCAGTCACTCATTTATCTACAATTTCTTCGAGTGGTCAAATGCGTGCTCGTGTTTGGCGAGTGACTAGTAACCAATCAATTCCCGACGCCACAGAAACAGTGCTTTCTTTTTTATCTGAAACTTACGACGTGGGAGCAATGCACGATAACTCGACGAACCCCAGTCGTTTGACTATCCCTGCCGGAGGTTCTGGTATTTATAAATTTCACGCACAAGCAAGATTTGCGTCAAATGCAACGGGCCGTAGAGAGATGCACATTTATAAAAATGGAAGTAAGATTGCTTCTTATGTCTCCCCGACAGCTTCCGCGGGCTTTGATTCTTTTCTTCAAATTAGTGCTGACGATTCCGCGAGTGTGGGCGATTATTATGAGGTGTACGTTTATCAAAATAGCGGCGGTGCTTTGGATGTTGTTTTGGGTGAAAGAGCTACTTACTTTTCAGCTATGAAAGTGTGGTGATTATATGGCGCTCGAAGATGTGGTTTTACCAAAAGAATATGCGAATGCTCGTGTTCTATTTGAGCAAAACTTAGATGCTTGGAGAGAGGCTGCTGAAGAATCTTTTTTTACAATTAATTTAAACTTAACTCAACTCAGCAAAGATTGTTTTGTTGCAGGTTATGAATTCGACAATGATGGTGTAGCAAATTTATCTCAATCTTTAGAGCAAAGAATAAATTTATTAGCTGCCGGAGCGACTCCAATTTCTGGGACTTCATCCGATACCTTTACTGTTAATTCGGATGGAAATTCAGGGACTTTAAGTACGTTAAGTTTGACGGATATTCGCACTTTTACTTTCCCTGATTTATCTGGAGTTTTTGTTTTAACAACAGGTGTTCAAAATTTAACTAGTAAAACTTTCACGGATAATTTGGTTTTTAATTCTGGGACTGCTTTCACTGGCACTTTTGACCATGCAAATTCTGCGAATCGTATTTGGACATTGCCAGACGTGGCAGGTACTCTTTTAGTTATTGGTCAAGCGGATTGGGACAGTCTTTGGACGGATGCAGTTCATGACCACAGCTCGAATGCAGAAGGTGGGACTTCTTTGTCAGGTGTAACTTTGAGTGGAACTACTACTGTTGATGGGCCAATCTTACTTCCAACTTCAGCTCCTGCGGCGAATAGATCTTTAGCTTTGGTAAGTGGTGTTTTACAAGCTCATGACGGATCAAGTGCAAAGCCTTATCTTAGGACAAACGGGCTTACCACTAACACTTATAATACAGCTAATATTGATATTGGGGCTACTACCGATGGAGCGTTTGCCGATGTAGATGCCACGAATGCAGCTCTTACAGTAAGTGTGGGGGTGGCTGGGTATTATTTAGTTATTTTTAAATTCACACTAGAGGTTGATGGAGTTATAAATACTGCTTTGCAAACAAATACAGCATTTAGGCTTGTTTCTCCAACTGAAAATGGGACAAGATTCCAAGCTGGAGTTTTAATGCAGCTAGCAACAGGTGTTCCAGGTCTTAATGTCCCTGTAACTATAACTCAGGTTTTCAATCTTGTTGCGGGTTCAAATTTAATAAAATTGCAAAAACAAAATCTTCTTTCTGTAAATATAGGTTCAAGATCAATCCATTGCGCTGATGTTAATGTGGAAGATTTATACAAGGTCGCATTTAGAGTGGCCGATGTATAAAGATAAATTTTATTTTTTGATAGGAGAGTAAATGCAACTTGAATTAAATAATAAAGAGGTTAACGAATTAATTAACATCCTCGATGCCGCTACTCGTTCAATGGGTTTAAAATATGCTCGTGCATGCGACAATATTTTTATAAAAATTCAAGAAGCATTTCAAAAAGAAAATTTAATTAAAGAAGGAGTCGCTCATGAAAGCAAAGCTGGGATCGGGAGCACGGTTCAAAGCATTAAAGAAAAAATTGTCAACTCGTAAAGGGGTGACTAATCCGGGTGGATTGGCAGCGACAATTGGGCGCAAAAAATATGGAAAAATAAAATTTCAAAAATTAGCAGCTAAAGGTAGAAAATAGAATTTCTATTTTTCATAAAACAATGTCTACTGCAAAATTTTTGGTTTATATTTCCACCATGACGAATAAATTCCTTTGTGCACCATTTGCATTTTTGAGGTTTTAATTTATTCCATGGAACAAGATTTTTTGGAAAATTTAACCAACATTTATGTTCAATTTGATGACATCGTCGGCAAAGAGTTTGTAAATTTTGTGGAACGTTATTTGTCATATCGTCATCTAGATGATGGACAATTAAATTTTTATTATTAAAACATTTTTCACAACTTATTTTTTTAAATTTTTTATAGATATTGAAATAATAAGTTCTACTTTTCATAATAAGAATATGGCAAAAATTGAAAACAAAATCAATGGTGCTAAAAAAATGGCAAGTATGGCCGCTGCCGGTAGACGACGTGCATAGAAAAGGCGTTAATTTATATGATTGGAACCAAACATGTAAAGAAAAACGGCAAAACGTATACATACCCTAGAAATTATGTGACCGAATATTCTCAGCGGACAGAGGCGCAAAAAGATAATCGTTATCCTCGTATGAAGGCTCGTAATAAAATGATCCAAAAATATGGAAAAAAATATTTAATTGGGAAAGATGTGGATCATGTTCATGGAGTGAAGGCTGGAAATTCTTCGAGTAATTTAAGAGTGACTAGTGTAAAATTTAATCGAGGAAGGAAAAGCACAAGATGGCGCTAGAGATAATAGAGGTTACTGAATTGTCTCAAACTATTATTGACCTTGCTTTGCACTGTATAAAGGCCACTGGCTTTCATTTAATTTCCTCGACTGCAAGCCCTGAAGAATTTACAAATACTTTAAAAGATCATTCAGTTAATCCTAATAAATTTTTTGTTTGTGCATTTATGGATGGGAAGGCGGTTGGGACATTTTTAGGACAGGTAACACAATATCCTTTTACTAAAGATTTAGTGGCCGCAGAGCTTTATACTTATGTTCTCCCTGAGTATCAAGGCCTTGGGATAGGGGCTGAGATGTTAGCGGAATTTGAAAATTGGGGGAAGCAAAAGGGTGCGAAATTTGCTATATTTGGGGTAACAGAAATTGTTTCTAACAATTCTCAGAGGGGAAATGATTTTGCGTTGAGTAAAGGGTATCTTAAATTCTCTTCTGAATATTTTAAGGTTTTAGAAAATGTGTGATAAAAAAACTGAGACTAAAACTGAATTAGCCCCTCTTTCTGCCCGTGGAGAAAGCTACGACGCTTTGTTCACTCAGATCATGCTTTCCAACCTTCAAGAGATTGGTGGGTACGATGTTAATCCCACTCAAAAGACTAAATACCGAAATGAAGGAGAAGCGAATTTATTAAAAGATCAAATTTCGGAATTGCAAGGTAAGGTCGCGGATGCTCGTGCGCAGCAAGCGGCTGGACCGGCTGCTGGTGGTGGCGCTGGTTTTACAGGTAGGGGTGGTGTGAGCGGAGGTTTTGGTGCCGGGGGTGGTGGCGGTGGTAATCTAAGGTCATTGGAAGAACAGTTAAGTCGTAAACAGCAAGCTCTCGCTGAAATGGAGCAAGTAACCTACACCGATTATCAGTTGAAGAAAAAAGAAGACCCTCGTGTGTTGGCAGCTATTGATCGTTACGGAGAAGGCTCTGACCAAGTCGCTGGGATGCGTCAGCAAATTAAGCAAGAAGAACTTTTTAAAGTAGAGTCTACCGCGGATATTGAACATCAATTTTTAACGAATGTGAAAAAATTTACTTCTGGAGATATGAGTTTTACTCCAGAACAGGCAGCTCAGGTAGACACCTACATAGCGCCGATTCGTAATGTGGTGAATGCGTCGGTGGATAATCTTTTGCAGATAAGTTCTCAAACGGGAGAATCAGTTACTCAATCTCTAAATGATTTAGTCGATCAAATTAACCAAACTGGGTTTGATGTTGAAGATGCTTTAAGGGCCGCAGAAGTGAATTACAATCAAAGCGGTGAGGTTTTAACTACAGCTCTTAGGCGCGTAAATGAGTCCTCTTATGAACGTGCAAAATTTCAATTTAATTTACTTTCAGAACAGGCAGACCAAAGAGCTGCACAGCAAGCGGCTTTGTTAGGTCTCCCCCCAGGCTCCCAAGCTGAAAAGGTCTCAGCTTTAAAAATCAAGACAGACGCTTTAAGGATGCTTGAAAATGAAGCGGCTGTTCGGGAATCAGAAGGCGCTTTAAATATCACCGCAGCCGTCGAAGAAGGTAAGCAAAAAATTTCCCTTGCGCGCGTGAGTTTGGCAGAGTCTCAAGGCAATAAGCTTCAAGGTGTTGGCGAGGCTCGTGCGAAACTTGCGGCTTCTCAGGGCGAGAAGAGAGAGCGTATTGAAGGCGGTAGGGCGGATGCTTTGTTAGGTCTTGAAAAAGCGAAAATGGATGAGATTAAGAATTTAGCTTACGGGAATTTGCCGGCTTTAATGAATGCGGGAAGCGGTGCGTTGTCATTTGGCGCGAATCAAAATATCAATGCTTTAAATTTATCGAACGCTTTATTGAACCCTGTAGCGAGTCAGTTAGGAGTAGAACAGAATAAACAATTAGCAGAGGCGAAAACTACTCAAACTACCAAGGGTGGTTTCTTAGATGCTTTCACGCAATTGCTTGGTGCAGGTGCAGGTTTGGCAGGTGTGGTTATGGGTGCCGGGGGTGGTGGCGGAGGCGGAGGTGGCGCTCCAGCACCGAGCGGTGGAAGAAGTTCCGCCTCTTTGCTAGCTTCCCCAACCCCAGCACCGTCTCTTTCCCCTTATAATTTAGGAAATTATGGAGCGAGTTTAAGCACTTCATTATTTTAAATTTATGGCTACTTCAGATTTGTTAGGCGGTTTAGAGCTGCTTCAGCGCGGAATAAAAACTCGCCAAGATCGCAAAGAGGAAAAGCGCAAGGAAGCGATTGCTCTACAAAAAGAATCAGAGACTAAGGCTGCTCGTCAAAAGCTGGGCACTGAGCTTTTAGCTCAACCAGAAGCGGTGAGCACGCCCGCCACGAGGTTTGCTGCTCGTGCCCTCGAAGAGGGCATTGGGGATGAAAAGGAAGCTCTCGGAGCTTTAAAAGACATGAAGCCCGAAGAGGCTGTTTTTTGGCTTTTGGGAAAGTCAATGCAAACCGCTGACCCCAAAATCAGGCAGGCCGCTGCGGCTACCTTGCAAGCTTTTGAGAACTGGAAATTTACGGATGCAAAGATGAAGGCCAAGGGCGAAGCCGCTGGAGAAATCGAGGGTGGTGGTTTGTTGCTTCGGGCTGCTGGCCGCTCCGGTGGCGGTGGTGGAGCTTCTGGTGGGACGGTCACTCAAAATGAATATTTCATGAGAAGTAATCAATTCCTTCCAGCACTTCAAGATTGGGCAAAAAAAACTGGGATTAAAAATTTGAAGGGGAAAGATATTGTTTTTAAAACAGGCAAACCAATTAAATCTCAATTGGCAGAAATGTCTTCTCGTGGAGAGATTGACAATAATATTACCAACGCTATCGTCGATCAACTCTACACCGTTACTCATGATGTGGTTCGTGGCGACCCTGTTTTGGGGCATCCGTTAAATGCGGGCTATGCAAACAGCATGGCTAATAACGTGAGTAGCACTTTTTTAACAGGCGGCGTTGGAGCGTTGGTGGATAAGCCTGTTTATTCAAAGGACGATCCTTCTTTGATTGAGTCTTACGATGATAGGCAGATCGGCGTTTCAATGCCTTCGAATAATGCTGTTATGACCACCACGATGAGGGGTAGTGCAAAACGTATTTTTGGAGCAGAGAATGAAGAGGATCGTTTATTGGATGAAGCGATGGCTTTTTCGAAGAGGAAAGTAAAAATTAGCCCGACCACAGTAAATAAGTCGAGATAATATGGCTGAAAATCTAGATCAATTAGTTCAGCAAGGAGACCTCCCAAACTCTCCAAAAATGATTCAAGCCATTCAGAAGGGTGAGCTTCCTTTAAGTGAGGCTTTAGCTTTTTGGAAAGGTAAGAAATCAGAGGGAAGTCCTGCGCCAGTAGAGGCTCCTCAGAAACCTCAATCTGCATTTCAAAAAAAGGACGTTGCTGATTTAAAGGCTCAAGGAAATGAGTCCATTGACGCTCTGGTGGCTCAAGGCAAGATTTTAAATTCTCCAAAGATCATTGAGGCAGTGAAGAGCGGTAAGCTTCCCATGGATGCTGCCGTTGCTTTTACAGAGCAGAAAAAGCAAGGGATAGTCACCACTTCCGATCAAGGTTTTAACCAAGTCAAAGATTTAAAAACCTCCACCGAACAATCGAAATCTCTCCAAAATATTGCGAACCAAAAGACTTCAGAATTATCTACTTACGACAAACTGGCTCAAGCTTGGGATAAAACGGCAAAAACAGCCGCACATGTGGGTGAGGCTTATGCTTACACGGCGAACAATTTCGGTGGTTTTTGGAAGAGTTTGCCTGACAGAGTTAAAGTAAATAATTTCTTTCTTCAAAAATTGGCGAGCAATGTGACCCTTGGAATTGTGCCCGAACCGGATACGACAGGAATTAGTCAAGACATTCAGTCAGTGGCGAATGTGGGGGCCATTCTTGGTGGTTTAGCGATTGGACTTCCGGGCACAAGCTTTATTTCAAAATTACCTTTAATCTCCACGGTCGCAAAAAGTACAAATGTTGCACGTGAAACAGTACAGAGTTTGAAAGTTTTGAAGACTACAGCTAAAGCCGCCGGAAATATCGAAGCCGCTGGGCAAATTTCCAAACAATTATTAGGGCAACGATTAAAGGGAGCAGTGCTCTCTACTATTCAAACTGGGATTGAAGGTTCTTTGATTGGCGGTGTAACTGGCACCATTAAAGGTGGTGTCAAAATGGCAACCGACGATACCGGAGAATATAGTTTTAAAGATTTGGTAGCCCAAGGAATCTCGGATGCTTTGGTTTTTGGTGCTGGTGCGATGGCTTTACAGCCGGTAGCGGTTGGGTTTGGCAAATTGGGCGGCTTAAAGGTACGTCCAGCAGGGAAAGAAGGCCCACTTTTGGGCAATCCCCAAGAACTTCGCGCAAAAGTCGCCGCACAAGCGGTCGCAAAAGACGAAGTGGCTCAAAGATTGTCAAAATCTGCCACTGTCAATGAGGTGGTCGCCACTTTAGATGCCGGCGCAAAGGCGGGCACTCTCACCAAAGAGCAGAACCAAGCCTACAATACTTTCAATAAGCTTAAAGGACTGGCCCCAGACATTGCACCAGAGCTTGGAATTTTGGCGAACCCTGCTTTGCTTAAGCAAACAGGCGAGGCAGAGTTGCGAAAGATCGGCCAAGATATTTTTAACAATCCAGACACAGTAATCGGGCAATTAGTTGAAGCGACTCCAGCTCTTAAAAAGTTAGTAGACGCAGGTTTGTGGACAGATGCTTACGCTGCGACGAGCAATCTATTAAGGAATCAGATCAAAAACAGCAAAGATGCTTTGAGCTACATGCAAATTCCCCTAGTTTCCACCTCGGAGACCATGAATAAGTTAATCTCTGAGCGAGTAGTCTCTCGTAAGCAAGGACAATATCCCAACCTCAATCAGGGTTTGGTGATGGATTACTTGACCACAAAAACTCCAGAAGCCTTGAAAGCTTTAAAAGAAGCTGGTGGCAGTGGAATTTTACGCACTATTGGCTCTAAAGGCGTCCAAAATCGACGACTAAATAAAGAAGAGGCCAATGGTATTATCGATGATTTGCTAAGCGCTGGCTTCAAGGCTGTGAGCAATACGCTTGATTTTAAAGACCTGAGTAAACTTGCGGATGTCAATCAAGTGCTCAAAACAGCCACTACGTTTAATCAAAATTTACACCAAACACTTTTGGATAGTTATAAAAATGCTGAAGATGGCATGTTTGTTTACGCGGATGCGGATACATTGCCTTCTTTGCAGGGTGCTTTGAAATTAAAGAGCGCAACTGAAGAGCAAAGTTTTCTCGCTTTAAAACGTTTAGAAATTTCTAAACAAATGCGAACTTTGAAGGCTGATCCAAAATTCTCTACCGACCCTGAATTAAAATCTCAGTTCACAACTTTGAAGCATCAAATGACGGAGAATTCTCAGCGGGCGTCTCAGTTGCAGAGCACGGTGAATAAAGAATCCACGGCTTATGAAACTTTGGACCCGGCGTTAAAGAGTAGGGTCGATACAGTTTTGGACACTGTTTACGTGCCGAGCAAAACAAGTGACTTTACTCCTCTGGAAAATAAGGATGTGGGTAGAATTTTTGGAGGGGATGACAATCCTTATTTTATTAAGAAAGATTCCGGGCTCGCTAATTTAATGGACGCGATGCTTGTGTCTGGGAGAGATATTGCAGACAATGTGAATAAGGCTTTTGGGGTTCCATTTTTAAATACCGCGAACGTTTGGAGAAAACTCTCGAAGGAATTTGGTCCCAATAATCCGGTCTGGGATTCCATTGGAAATTCTTTGCATGTCAGAGAAATGAAAATCGATCAAGAGCGGCAGGTGTTGGAAAAACAATTATCGAGCATCGGTATCAAAGCGAACACGCAAGAGTCTGCTTTGATGCAACGATTTGTTGAAAAACGTTTAAATCAAACGAGCGACGAGTGGATCAATTTACCTGAAAAAACCAAACAGAAAATTCAAGCGGGTGCCCCCATTCTTCGAGGGATGTATGACGATCTTTTTGGCAGAATTAATACGGTGATGAAGTCTTTAAATTTTCCAACCGTTGCCAAGCGTGAAGATTACATTACTCACTTTCAAGAGTCTCAAAATATTTTATCTGAAGTGATTGGAACGCTCCTTAAAAAAGGAGACCTATCAAAGTTAGAGCAAGACTTTAACACACGCGTGATTCGTACTGAACTTCCACTTAAATCAAAAGATGCAAAGACTCGGTTTCAGTATGAATTTAAAAGGACTGGCGGTGAGTTTAAAGATGATGCCATTGGTGCGTTCTTAAAATATGTTGAGCCTGCTTTAAAACGAATTCACATGAGCGATCTTGTGCGTGAGATTGATGTGTCAATGCGCTTTGCACCGAATAATTTACGGACATTTTTAGATACTTTTAAAGATCGATATTTACTGGACAAGCCTGAATTTTTAGACACTCAAATTACAGGTACCGCAAATAAAGTAATCAATAAGGTAAAACAAAAATTAGGTGAGTCGGCGATTTTATTTAACTTAAATAACTGGGCCCAGCAAGCCGCTACTTATCCTTTAAACTTCTCTTTGGGCGCTAAAGAAGCGGTACACGCTCTTTCGTATCAATTTACGAAAGAGGGGCGTGAAGTGGCTGCCTTATCACGAAATTTGTCTATGAGAGATATTAGCAAGATGGAAGGATTTGAAGGACGAGAATTCAATAACCAAGTTTTGAAAAAGGCAGTTCCGCAATTCGCAGCGAACGCCGCGGGTGCTGTAAAAGATTTTGTAATGAACACAGGACGCTTTGCAACTAACCTGTTCGATAAACAGGCTGCAAAGATAACGTTCCATACCGCTTACTTGAAAGCAAAAAACTCTGGAGCTTCCACCGAGCAGGCCATTAATTTTGCGGATGGGTGGGTGGATAAAATCCATGCGGACATTTCCAAACTTGGAAGATCCGATTCGAGTTTTCTTCAGTCGAGCGTGGGGAAGGCCTTCTCCCAATTTCAGACCTTCACCCTAAACCTAGCCTCCACAATCTCCACGGACATCCCTCATATCATTCGAACAGAGGGCGCCGCTAACGGGATTGCTTCGATGCTCAAAGCGGTGGCTGGGATTGAGATTGCAAATACAATTTCGGAAGAAACAGGAATCCCTAAGTTTTATGATGTGACTAACTTCGTGCCATTCATGAACACTTTTAAGTATGGCATCCCCGGATATTATGGACTCATGCAAGATTTATACGTTTCGATGGCGGACGAGAAGTCGAGGAAGAAAGCCTTCTCGAAAGAGAATCTCGCAAAGACCGGCCTCATGCTTTCGGTCCCCGGCGGCCTCCAATTAAATAAAAGCGTTGGCCCCGCATTCAAAGCCGCTACCACGGACGTATACGAAGACCGTCCTGGAGCTTTGGCTAAAGATGTAATTTGGGGGAAGAAGGCTGCGGCGCGTGCGAGGGTTAAAAAGCGTTCGGCCTTTGATCGCGCTCGAAGAGACTTAACTGATTCTATCAGGGAAAACCTCCCATGAAAATTGAAATAAATTTTAAGTTAGACCCTCTCTTAGAAGAATTCTTACACGCCAATACTCGCATCCAAACAATTACTTGCTTCGTAGCTACTTTGTTCGCGGAGCATAAGCACCCAATGGTTGTCACTTGCGTGCGCAGGACAGCGGCTCAGCAGGCAAGTCTCAAGGCCGAAGGCAAGACAACCGCCACTGTCTCCCCTCACGAAGACGGTCGCGCTGTGGATATTCGCTTGAATGATTTCCCTGATAAAAGTAAAATTAAAGAAATGGTTGAGACTATTAATCGTCGGTATCCGAGGACGGATGGAAGACCCACGGCTTTGGCGCATGGGGAGGGTGGTAATTTTCATCTTCATCTTCAGGTTCCGATTTTAAAATAAGGGGGAGCGAGTATGAAGTCAGGATGGAAAACAAGTGAGTTTTGGGTAAGTTTTTTTGTAATTATCGGATCAACGGCGGCGGTTTTGATGGATCATTTAGATCCAAAGTACGCGGTAATCGCAAGTTCGATTTCGTCTTTAGCTTATG
The DNA here is from genome assembly GCA_964415155.1 of uncultured Bdellovibrionales bacterium. GTDB lineage: Bacteria > Bdellovibrionota > Bdellovibrionia > Bdellovibrionales > SG-bin7 > CAYPZY01. The sequence continues at coordinate 5,251 of CAYPZY010000001.1, read as the reverse complement.
CGATTTCTAGGGGATTGAGTAAAAAGAATGAACCAGCGCTGACTGTTGTTAAAGATTAATTCTCCTTCGTAGAAGGGACCTTCCCGCCCTTCGGCTCATCGATAAGCCGCTTCTTCCTCCTAGAAGCGGCTTTCCTTTTTCGGAAATTTAAACTTAATTGTCGTGCATCTTTCGGAGTTTTTTCTTTTTCTTGAATAATGGCGAGCAGTAAGAGGAGATAGTTGCGGGCATCTAGGATTCGATCTTGAATGGACTCCGAGAGAGTTTTCTCTCTTTTGATGTAACTGAAGATAGCTGTGATATGTTTGTAGAAATGAACTGCCCATGCCTGAAGAGTGGTGATTTGAATATAAGCCGCCGTCTCTTTAAAATTAATCAACTTATCTTTGGAGGCTTGAGTGTATTCGACTCCCTTTTTGAAAAGGACATCAAATTCTTTTTTAGTTTGGGCGTTTATTAGGCTTTTAAATTGTTCTTCAGTCATGACTATCTCCGAATGTGAGTGGGCATCCCTTGCATAATTTTTTGCTGCCCAAGTCCATTTCGCTCTAAGATTTCTTTCTTGAGTTTTATTTCTTGTTCTTTTTCTTGAATGAATTTTATTTCATCTTCTTGCGCGCGTAGGATGGCAGCTTCTTTGGCCTTCATAGGGTTGAACCCACGGTCCACCACCAGAACGTTTTCAGTGCCCACGATCCATATTTCGTCGAACCCTGCGACGTTTAGGCTGTATCCGGTCTCTGGGTTAAAGGAAATGATGTCGTCTTTTTTGATGAGTTTCTTTTTCGCTTCTGTGATAATGTCATTGCTCTCAACGTCGGTTACTTTAACTACCCGACCATACCACGACATGCGTAGCCGATCCCTTGCCGACCGAGGGTCAGTATGGAGGAAAGTGCTGGCGGTCACGGTGTCTACCCGTTCGAAAATAATCACCTGCTCGTGAATAATATCCAAGAGGGCAACTCGGTCGTCAATTGCCTTGGATCTAGCTTGCATTCTTTCTAACGCTTCTTCGTCGTGGATAATCATTTTTCCTCCTGATATTCATAACCGTACAGTCTGAGGCAGGTCATGATAGATTTAAATTCCCGGTAATTGGGTTGTGGAAAATAACCGATGTCGTCAAAGTCTTTATAAAATTCAGCGACCAGTTCAGCGCACTTTGGCTTTGGAATTTCGATTGGTGTTTGAACTATTTTTGGATGGCACCCTAGAAGGAGACTTCCAAGGATCAGTAACAGGATCAGTTTCATATTGTTTTCTTATTCTTTCTCGGCGCTCTAATTCTTTTGAAAGTATGTCTTTCCCCTTTTGATTAATGTCCGATTGAAGTTTTAACCACTCATTCTCTTGCTCTCCGATTTTCTTTCCAAAATAATAACCAATTATCACTTGGGCTATGTCGAATACTTTTTTTATAAGTTCAAGCATACCCTTAGTATAATTGAGTGATAAACCTTATTGAACATATTTTTTCAAAATCACTGAGGTCTTCGTTTGAAAGAACTAATTTAATTATACCGAGCGAGTTTTCTTCTTTTGTTTTTTGTTTTATTGGTTTTTGTGGAACGTCCTCTTTATTAATTTCCTCAATCTTCAGGCTCACTGAATTACCATATGGTAATTTTTTCTTCTTATTTTTAGCACCTATCGTTCTAGCCATTTTATCTCCTTTTAAGATATTTTCTTCCAGATTCTTTCAAGTATTAATTCCTGCTTATCGGTAATGCTGCCTCGCCGGGTGTATTGATTCTCAATACTTTCAATAAAATCTTTTTTCCACCCGCTGAAGTAGTCATCATCGAGATAGTCAAAACAGTCACTAATCATGTCTTGAATGTTCGGCTCAATCATACAACCTCTTTAAGAATTAAGACCGTTGCTTTTCATATTCGCTACATCATCTACGAAGTCTTGGAACACTTTTACTTTAATAAGTAAGGGGTTCCTCTCAGTGATTATTTTCAAATAAGAATTTAATTTTGACTTTAATAATTCATGCTCATTGTCTTCGACTTCCAAAATATCATTGTCTTTTAAATCTTTAAATTTATTCCAAACCCTAACCAGCATTAAAAATTGTTCGGTGTCTAAAGAGTGCTGGGCAGTAATCAAAGCTTCGAAGAGCATTTTATACCCAAGGCGGATGGGGTTCCCGTCAGCTCCGAATTCTTCGACGATGGGTTGTATTAAGAAATACTTCATTGAGAGTCTCCTTTTGGTTTAAGTGAATTAATTATTTTAAATTTATCTTCTATTGCTACGAGAACTAATTATCCTCGATCTTCCACAAACCACCATTCCCAACATTCTCCCAAGGTCTACGTAGTAGCTCCTAATCTCCTCCCTGACCCCACAAATAGTTTCCGGTGGTGGATATGGGATGTCCTGCGAACAAACTTCCTGAGCCACTGGCCTTCGTAATGAAACTCGTCCGTACGCGTCCACGTGATCGGGGTGATAAACATTATAATAAATACAGGTCATTTTGTTTTTAGTAATTTTTTCTTAAAAATCTCATTAGCTTTTTCGGAGTCTAGAGTAACAGTTGATTCAGAATATCCACATTGATTACAAGTGTAAGTTAATGACTCATGACCATACACATCCTTATGGTAACGTGGCCCTGTAATTCTTGGGCATCCACATTTAGGACAATGATTCATTCCTTCTCTCCTAAGATTTCAATTTTTCTGCTCAAAACCAAACCCACTTGGCCAGCATTCCGGCACTCGCTCTTCGTCTAAATCCAGTTCTTCCATTTTTGCTTCTTCTAATAACAGAATCATTAAACTAATATCTTCTCCGCACTTTGAGCAAAACCAAGAAGCTCTTCCTTTGCGAATAGGATTTTCAAAATCATGCTCTGTAAGTTCACACATTTTTCATTCTTTGTTTGAGCCTATTTATCTTTTAGACAAATTTTAGTATCCGATTTCACCTCATTACATTTTTTTAGCGTGACAGTGCATGAACTTGTTAATAATAAAATTATCAAAAATAATATTCTCATTCTTCGTCTGAAGATTTTAAAATCGATGTGGCCATTATACTTTCAAGTGGGCGTAGATTTATTCTACCTTATTCTTTAAACCCTTAAGGGTATGGGTTCATTTTCTGGTATAATATCCGAGGCTCTAAGGAGTTAACATTCCGCTTGAGCACCGCCCATTCCTCGCTTCCCTTGTACCTTCTCGTCTTTCTTAATTTACATTTTTTTTGGCTAAAAATAATTCCGCAAAACGCATCGCGAAAAGCTTTAACTGTAAATAAATAGCGCCACTTGGAAGCGTTCCTCTTTAATTTTCGACTCTTACCTGTTTTCATATTTTCAAAAGCTCTGCATTCTCATAAATATTACCGACCGCTTTGGCATAGTCATGTAAAACCCAAAGGTAAGTGTTTAAGTGCGTGGGGTCTTCCACTGATCTCCCAATCATCCAACACCCTCTTTCAAACCCCACTAACCCAAATTGAACAATATCTTTCCCTTCAAATTCAGGCACTCCAAAACATTTTCGAGTCTCCTTGTCTAATTCAAGAATATCTCCTTCATAAATTTCTTTATTTTCACGGTCGGTAAAGCCTGTAAATTGATTTATACAACTCGGATTAATGTTTGGATTATCAAGGTGAAATTTGCATGGATCATTGTTTGTAAATCCAATTAATTCAAAATAATCACCCTTCCAAATTCTAAATTTAATTATTCGGCTCATTTATTCCATCCAATCTTCTAAAACGCATTTCAAAGCTACGTTCAGCAACGCAATATGAGAACTGTATGTAACTCCAGCGCATTGATAACCATGTTTTCTGCTACCGTTTTTTTGATCTTCAAACCAATGAACGCTTAATTCACAGGGGGTAACGGTGCCTGCCTTAATCTCTTTCACTAAATGTTCTAACGCATCAAGCGGAGTCCATTCTCGGCAGTCTTGTTTTTTAATGGCTCTTTGGTGGGCAATCTCATCCATCGTCAACCTCCAATTGTATCCTTCGAACTACAGAAGCTTTTACTTTCCAAATAAATTTTATAAGGTCTTCCGTAACTCCTTCAATCTTTGAAGGATCTTCACAGAGCTCAAGGTATAAATCCTCATCAAACATTAAAAAAGCACCGCAATAAATACAAACCGTAAGATCCCCCGGAACCGCTGCCGTGTCCGAAGCATCCGAAACGCAGGTATGAACTTCGAGATCATTTTTACAAGTAGGGCACGGGGTAATCATAAATGATTTTTCTTACACTCATCGTCATAGGTTTTACGTTCAGCTTTCAAATTTTCAAAGAATAACTTTATCGATTCCTTTAAAGCCAAATCTTTTAAATCCAAAGCTTTGTTTAATGACTCTGTGCAGAGGTCAATAATTTCATCTTGCAATTGTCTGTCAAAAATAATTTTTTTTAATAAAAGCCTTTGATAAATATCGGGTTGAATACAAATTATAATTCTAAAATAAATCTTCCGTGCAAATCCTATAATTACATTCAATCCAATCGGAGCACATATTGCAGCGTAGCGATTTACATCATACCAGCACACGCCGTAATATTTCGGAATCACTTCACCTTCATTTATTCTTTTAAAGAATTTCATTCTCCCCTCTTTGTAGTTACAAGTTCAACTTTAGACAGGTAATCATTGAACCGAATAAAATCCCAGTCCACCCATTGAGGGCCATGCAAGGTCTCCACAAGTAATTTATTTGCGCCAAGGTTCCTTTCATAAACTTTAATCCATCGCGTGAGTTTGGTCCCGAAGGGACCTTCAGACTTCACAAAAATAGTGATGTCTCCAAGGTCGTCTAGAATTTTCCCACTGGTACTTTGATTCATAATTACTCGATTGTTTCAGTCGTTCTAAGATCCACAGATTTTTGGTTTATGTATGAGCTTTGGCGTCCATTGGAATCTGTAAAAGTATCAGTGCACGGGACTTGACCAAGTCCATGCTTCACATAGGTTGGATTCTTAAATACTTTTTCGACAAGAGAAAATATTGTGTCAGTGACTTGCTTTTGAGAGGCGAGTTGAATGTTTAATTTTATCACTTCAGCGTTTGTTTCTTTTTTTATTAAATCCGCTTCGCGCTCAGATAAGTATTTGTCCAAATTTTGATAGCGTGCTAATTCAGCTTTTATTTTTGAGTGTTCTTGCTCAAGATTTGTGTGGCGTGTTTGTAACACTTTTAAAGCTTCTCTTGAAGCTTCCAATTCTTGTTTTATATTTTGGGTGTCCTTTAAA